>NZ_CAXIAK010000097.1:0-11900 GCF_964021665.1 uncultured Acidovorax sp. | reverse complement strand
TGCGGTACAGATCCACCGCATCGTCGGCCACCAGGCCATTGCCGCGCGAGATCAACTCCAGGCCCAACTCGCTCTTGCCCAGGCCGGATTCGCCCGTGATCATCACGCCCAGGCCCAGAATGTCCATGAACACGCCGTGCATGGTGGTGCGATCGGCAAAGTGCTTGGACAGGTAGGCACGCAGCACATCGATGACGAACGCCGACGACTCGTGCGTGGAGAACATCGGAATCTGCGCGCGCTCGCACATAGAGACCAGGGCGTCGGGCGCAACCTGGTTGTCTGCCAGCACCAGCACCGGCGGCTCCAGGGTCACGATGCGGGCAATACGGCGCTTGCAGTCGTCGGGCGATGCGTTGCTGAGGTACGCAATCTCGCGCTCGCCCAGAATCTGCACGCGGTAGGGGTGGATGTAGTTGAGGTAACCCACCAGGTCTGCGCCTGAGCGGGCAGAACGCACGGCCACTTCATCGAAGCGGCGCTCTGACGCCCCCAGGCCAGCCACCCATTCCCATTTCAGGGAAGCACGGAATTCTTCAAACAGTACGTCAGCGCTGACTACGTTAGGTTTCACGGCGTGAGGGCGTTGGGTGGAACAAAGAATACGCCGTTCAGACCGGCGATGTCAGGCAGCCTGGGTGGACTGCCAGCCGGCAATCATGCCGTGCAACTCGGCAGCGTCCACAGAGGCTTTGAGGCGCTCGCGCAAGCTGGCATCACTGAGCAGCTCGGCAATTTCAGAGAGGATTTCCAGGTGCTTTTGTGTGGCAGCTTCTGGCACCAGCAAAAAAATCAGCAGGCTGACCGGCATTTCGTCCGGCGCATCAAAACCGATGGGCTGCAGCAGCTGAAATACCGCCGCCATGGGTGCCTTCAGGCCTTTGATGCGCCCGTGGGGAATGGCCACACCATGTCCGAGCCCCGTCGATCCGAGTCGCTCCCGGGCAAACAGGCTGTCTGTAATGAGCGCCCGCGAAAGCCCGTGCTGGCTCTCGAAGAGCAGCCCCGCTTCTTCAAAAGCACGCTTTTTGCTGGTGGCGTCCACGCTCACAAGGACTTGAGCGGCGGGGAGGATAGAGGCGAGTCGGTTCATGGTCACAGTAACAATTATGCACACACTGGCAAAAACCCTGAGTAACGGAACGTGGCCATCGGCATAGGGGGCCTCCCTGATAGGAGGCGCCCCTGCCACACCACCCGGCATGCGGGTCCGCACCGGGCGGTTCGAGAGTTTGAGGTCAGGACAGCCTGGGCACTCCCAGCCAGTCGAAGTACGCAATCGTCAGCACGCGCCTGATGACTCCATTGCTGTTGCGCCACCAACGGTGGCAGTTGCCCGCCACTTGGTTGGCCACATCGTCGCACGCCCCCAGTGCCTTGAGTTCCCGGTAGATCGTCCTGGATCGCTTCCAGTGCCGCAGCTGGATGGCTCGCAGTCGGTGGCGCAGCCATTCGTCCAGCTCCCGCCAGACCCCGGGTGTCTGCGCCAACCCAAAGTACGCCTTCCATCCGTGCAGGTAGGGCCGCAGTTTGTCAACGACCTCCTCCATGCTGCGCCCGCCCGAGCGGCGTGTGAGTTGCCGGATGCGGGCCTTGAAGTTTTGCAGCGGCTTGGCGGCCACCTTACATTTGACTTCTTTGCCCTTGGCCACCCACAGCGCATAACCCAGGAATTTGCGCCCGAAGGCTGAGGCCACCGCGCTTTTGGCTTCGTTGACCTCAAGCTTCAGGCCGCCGTATAGCTTCCTGAGGTAGGCCATCACCCGCTCGCCGGCCTTGGTGCTGCCCACGTAGACATTGCAGTCGTCAGCGTAGCGCGCAAAGCTGCAGCCCCGCGCCTCTAGCGCCTTGTCTACTTCGTCAAGCAGCACGTTGGCCAGCAATGGGGATAGCGGCCCGCCTTGCGGCGTGCCCAGATGGCGCTCGACCACCACCCCGTCATCCATGATCCCGGCTTTCAGGTACGCTCGCACCAGCCGGATGACGCCAGCGTCGTCTATGCGCCTCTTGAGCCTGTCGATCAGGATGTCATGGTTGACCCGGTCAAAGAACTTGACCAAGTCCACGTCCACCACCACGCGTCTGCCCGATTGGACGTACGTCTGCGCAGCCTTGACTGCGTCATGTGCACGCCTACCGGGACGAAACCCGTAGCTGTGTTCGCTGAAGGTGGGGTCTATCAGCGGCTGCAGCACTTGTAGCAGTGCCTGCTGGATCAGCCGATCCAGCACCGTCGGGATGCCCAGCTCGCGCTGGCTGCCGTCAGGTTTGGGAATCATCACCTTGCGTACCGGGCTGGGCCGGTAGCGCCCTTGCAACAGCGCTTGGCGTATGTCGGGCCATCTCTGGCGTATCACCTGGGCGGTTTGCTCGATGTCGAGCCCGTCCACCCCGGCTGCGCCCTTGTTGGCCTTGATCCGTTTCCACGCCAGTTGCAGGTTCTGTCTCGTCAGCGCCGCTTCCAGCAAGCCACCTGTGCCTGCAGGCTGCCTTGCCGACCCTGTGTCCGGGTGTTCACGCGGCGGGCCGCTGGCTTCGTCGCTGATGAGATCACGCACGGCTTCACCGTGCGCTGCGCTCACCCGCCCAGGTCGCCCTGGCATCTGACGCATGGCCTTTGACATCACACGTGTCCTCGTTCACTCACTCTCGTTCGGCCCTTCGTGCTCGCCACACCTCCCCTTCGGGTTTCGGACTTGCACTACTACGACCTTTGCTGACTTCTCGCTACGGCATAACCGTCACCCTTTCAGGCACAAGGCGAGATCTCCCCAGGTAAGGGTCGCACACCTTCATCGCACAACCGCCGCATCTACGCCGCCCAAGCCTTGGTCACAAGAGCTTCGTGGTAAATGGCCCACTCACCCTGCTCGGCAGCGCCTTCTATGCGGTTCTTGTTCATCGGCTCACGATTTACGCTCCACGCTTCCTCCCCACATTCGGTCACCCTCATGCAGTTGCGCTTCACTTTGCTCACTGTGACCAGCTCGCAGCAGGACTTGCACCCGCAGGTGTGCGCCCATGCTGGGCGCACCACAAAAAAACCGCCCCCAGGGGGCGGTTGCTGTGCGAATGCCAATCAGGCAGTGGCGTCAGACTTGCAACTCACGCTTCACAGCTTCGTGGTGGTGGTCTTGCAGGCGATCCTTGTGGCGCACCACTTGGCGGTCCAGCTTGTCTACGAGTTCATCCACAGCAGCGTACAGGTCTGAATGGGCGCTTTCTGCAAACAAATCGTTGCCTTTGACATGGATGTTGCATTCAGCACGTTGGCGCTTTTCCTTCTCCTTCTGTTTCTCTACTGTCAGCAGTACCTTGACGTCCACCACCTGGTCAAAATGGCGAGTGATCCGATCGAGCTTGGTGGTGACGTAATTGCGCAAGGCAGGGGTAACTTCGAGGTGGTGCCCGCTGATCGTCAGATTCATAAATAGGTCTCCTGTGCTCTCGGTGAAACATATGCCGCACTGGATCAGAGTGGCGGCCCGGCGAACTGGATGCATCCGTTGGCGTGAGTTCACTATGCCTCTGCACCGTCTGAAATGCAATCCCATTCCGCTGTGCTGTACCGGGTTATCAGGCCCAAGGTGCCAAACGCCAAAAAACCCCGCACAATGCTGAAGTCGGCTCAAAACTGCACCATGCCGCCGACCACTCGCGTAGTCACGCATCCTCCCCCAACACCCCACCCCGCACAGACCGCGCGCCACTGCAGCCGCGAGAGCAGGCAAGCCGCGTAAAATCTGGCCGCTTGCGATGCCAGCCCTCCGGGCGCCCGCGAGCTTGCCTTGCCTTCGTACGCCACGTTCCTGGCGCGTTGATTGCCACCATCGAAACCATGACCCAGCCCAGCAACCCCGCCCTGCACACCTCTGCCCTCACATCGCTGCCCCTGCTGGCTCGCGGCAAGGTGCGTGACAACTACGCCGTGGGCGACGACCGCATCCTCATGGTCGCCAGCGACCGCCTCTCGGCCTTTGACGTGATCATGGGCGAGCCCATCCCCGGCAAGGGCGAGCTGCTCACGCAGATGGCCCTGTTCTGGTTCGACAAGCTCGGCCACATCTGCCCCAACCACCTCACAGGCGATGCCCCGGAAAGCGTGGTCAAGCCCGAGGAAGTGGCCCAGGTGCGCGGCCGCTCGATGCTGGTGCAGCGCTTGAAGCCCATCCCGGTGGAGGCCGTGGTGCGCGGCTACCTGGCTGGCAGCGGCTGGAAGGAATACCAGGAAAGCCGCTCGGTCTGCGGCGTGCCGCTGCCCGAAGGCCTGACCAACGCGGCCAAGCTACCCGAGCCCATCTACACGCCCGCTGCCAAGGCAGCCGTGGGTGAGCACGACGAGAACATCACCTTCGAGCGCACCGTGGAGATGATTGGCCTGGACCTGGCCACCCGCATCCGCGACCTGAGCATCGCCATCTACAAGGCAGCAGCCGAGATTGCGCTGACCAAGGGCATGATCATTGCCGACACCAAGTTCGAGTTTGGCCTGGCCCCCGATGGCACGCTGGTGCTGATGGACGAGGTGCTGACGCCCGACAGCTCGCGCTACTGGCCCGTGGAAGGCTACGAAGCCGCCCTGGCCGCTGGCGCCAACCCCCCCAGCTACGACAAGCAGTTTGTGCGCGACTGGCTGGAGCAGGCCAAAGTGAACGGCAAGCCCTGGGACAAGACCGCGCCGGCGCCACGCCTGCCCCAGGAAGTGATCGCAAAAACGGCGGCCAAGTACCGCGAGGCGCTGGAGCGCCTCACCGCCTGATACTCATTAATTGATAGCATCTTGCGCTTTACTGGCGTGACTTCGTGGCCGATTTCTATTGGAATATAGCTACCAACAAGCGCAAGCCGCTTCTGATTTCATAGCACCAGCGCGCTGAAACCCGGCAACAAAAAAGGAGGCGATGCCTCCTTTTTTTGTGAGCGCGCGGGCGAGGCCCCAGGGTCTCAGTTCAGCGCCATGCTGAGCTTGCGACGGTAGGCGTTGAGCATGGCCGTGGTTTCGTCCTGCTCCACGGTGGTTTTGCCCACCAGTTCAATGCCCGCAGCCGTCTTGCCAGCAGCAGCGGGGTCGGGCTTGGACTGGGGCGGAGTGAGCAGCTCCAGAATGGCCACATAGGTCTTGCGCGGCGCCTCGGCGTTCCAGGTCTTGTCGCGCATGATGATTTCCAGCAGCTCTTCCATGGCCGCCGCCCATTCTCCCTCGGCCATGAGCACGCGGGCCTTGGCAAAGCGGGTGTCGAAGTCGCGCTTGTTCTGGGCAATCAGGGCGTCAAATTGCTCCAGCGGCCAGTTGCCCCGGTCATCGTTCTGCACGAACTGCAGGGCATCGAGCCAGCGCCACAGCGCATCGAAGCGCAGCGGCTGGGGAATGCGCTTGAGGGGTTCCTGCAGCAGGGCGTCGGCCTCTTCGTAGCCGCCGGTGGCAATCAGCAGGCGCACGTAGTCAAAGCGGGCGTCGTCGTTGGTGGGGTCGGCGGCCAGGGCATCGGCCATCTTGGAAAGCGCCGCCTGGGTGTCGCCAGACTCCAGCAGTTCGTGGGCCTCGTCCACATCGGCCTCGGCCTCCAGCGCGCCTTCGCTGGGCACATGCTTGTCGAGGAAGGCCCGTACCTGCCCCTCGGGCAGCGCGCCCATGAAGCCGTCCACGGGCTGGCCGTTCTTGAGCAGCACGCAGGTGGGAATGCTGCGGATGCCGAACATGGCGGCCAGTTGCTGCTGCTGGTCTGAGTCGATCTTGGCCAGCTTGAAGCGGCCGGCGTATTCCACTTCGAGCTTTTCCAGCACCGGGCCCAGCGACTTGCAGGGGCCGCACCAGGGCGCCCAGAAGTCCACCAGCACGGGCACGGTCATCGAGGCGGCAACCACCTCGGTTTCAAAATTCTCTACGGTGATGTCGATCATGGGCAAAAAGCGGGCCGGCAGGGCCCTTTCAAAGGCGAGTTCGCGCTATTTTGGCCCAAGCCTGTGACCGGATGTGCCGTGGGGGGACGCAAAAAGTAAAATCGCGGGTTCCATCCATTGCGAGCGGCTGCGCCATGCGGCCGCAGCGCCACCCCCACACACCATGAAACCCATCCAGATCGGCGTCGTCATGGGTTCCAGCAGCGACTGGGACACCATGCAGCACGCAGTGCAAATTCTTGAGCAGTTCGGCATTGCACACGAGGCCCGCGTGGTCTCGGCCCACCGCATGCCCGACGACATGTTTGCCTACGCCGAAGCCGCCGCAGGCCGGGGCCTGAAGGCCATCATCGCCGGTGCGGGCGGTGCTGCCCACCTGCCCGGCATGATCGCCGCCAAGACCACCGTGCCGGTGCTGGGCGTGCCCGTGGCCAGCCGCCACCTGCAAGGGGTGGACTCGCTGCACAGCATTGTGCAAATGCCCAAGGGCATTCCCGTGGCGACGTTTGCCATTGGCACTGCAGGCGCCGCCAACGCCGCCCTGTTTGCCGTAGCCCTGCTGGCCAACGAAAACCCCGAACTGCGCCAGCGCCTGGAAGCCTTCCGCGCCGAGCAGACGGAAGTGGCCCGCAACATGACATTGCCACCCGCCGCATGAGCCCCAACCAACCCCTCTTGCCAGGATCGACCCTGGGCGTGCTGGGCGGCGGCCAGCTGGGCCGCATGTTTGTGCACCAGGCGCAAGCCATGGGCTACTTCACCGCCGTGCTGGATGCCGACCCGACCAGCCCCGCCGGGCTGGTGAGCCACCACCACATCCACACCGCCTACGAAGACCCGCAGGGCCTGGCCGAGCTGGCCCGCGTGGCCGATGCGGTGACGACCGAATTTGAAAACGTGCCCGCCGCTGCGCTCGCGGCCCTGGCAGCGCAACGCCCCGTGTCGCCCGCCGCCAGTGCGGTGTCGGTAGCGCAAGACCGCGCACGCGAGAAGGCGCACTTTGTGGCCTGCGGCGTGCCCTGCGCGCCCTATGCGGTGATTGAGACGGCCGAACAACTGGCCGCGGTATCGCCCGACCTGCTGCCCGGCATTTTGAAAACCGCCCGCATGGGCTACGACGGCAAGGGCCAGGTGCGCGTGAAGACGCCGGCCGAGCTGGCTGCTGCCTGGGATTCCGTCGGCCAAGTACCCTGCGTGCTGGAGAAGATGCTGCCCCTGCAGCTCGAATGCTCCGTGATCGTGGCGCGCGGCGCGGACGGCGCCATGGTGCACCTGCCCGTGCAGCGCAACCTGCACCGCGATGGCATTCTGGCGGTGACCGAGGTTTATGAAGGGAATCTGCCTCCAGCGCTTGCTGCACAAGCGGTAGCAGCTGCAAAATCTGTAGCAGAAGGCCTGCAGTATGTGGGCGTGCTGTGCGTGGAGTTCTTTGTGCTGCAAGACGGCAGCCTGGTGGTCAACGAAATTGCGCCGCGCCCCCACAACAGTGGCCACTACAGCCAGAACGCCTGCGACGTGTCGCAGTTTGAGTTGCAGGTGCGCACCATGGCACGCCTGCCGCTCACGCAGCCGCGCCAGCACAGCGCCGCCGTCATGCTGAATCTGCTGGGCGACCTGTGGTTTGCCCACGGCGAGGCGGCGCAGACCCCGCCCTGGGCACAGGTACTGGCCCTGCCCGGCACCCACCTGCACCTGTACGGCAAGCGCGACGCCAAGCGCGGCCGCAAGATGGGGCACCTGAACATCACCGCCGCCACGCCCGAAGCAGCGCGCGCAACCGCCCTGAAGGCGGCAGCCCTGCTGGGCATTGACGCGTTCTGACCATGATCCTTGACGGCAACGATCCTTCGGCCATCGCCACCGCCGCGCGGGCCCTGCGCAGCGGTGCGCTGCTGGGCATGCCCACCGAAACCGTGTACGGCCTGGCCGCCGACGCCAGCAGCGACGCTGCCGTGGCGCAGATTTTTGCAGCCAAGGGCCGCCCCAGCGACCACCCGCTGATCGTGCACGTGGCCGACGCCGCAGGCATTGCCCACTTTGCCAGCGACGTGCCCGCGTTTGCGCAAAAACTGGTCGATGCGTTCTGGCCCGGCCCCCTCACCCTCATCCTGCCGCGCCTGAGCGGCGTGGCCACGGCCGCCACGGGCGGGCAGGACAGTGTGGGCCTGCGCTGCCCGGCCCACCCGGTGGCGCACGCGCTGCTGGTGGCCTGCGCCGCGCCAAGCGATGCGGCCGTGCCCTCAGATGCCCCCGTGTGGGGCGTGGCAGCGCCCAGCGCCAACCGCTTTGGCCGCGTGAGCCCCACCACCGCCCAGCATGTGCAGGACGAATTGGGCGAGGCCCTGCTGGTGCTGGACGGCGGCCCGTGCCAGGTGGGCATTGAAAGCACCATCGTCGATTGCACGCGGGGCGTGCCCGTGCTGCTGCGCCCAGGCGCCATCACGCGCGAGCAGATCCAGCAGGCTTGCGGCATGGCGCCGCTGTCCAAAGAAGACCTGCCCCATCACACCCCGCGCGCCTCTGGCACGCTGGAGGCGCACTACGCCCCGGCTGCCAAGGTGCGGCTGATGGATGCCAAGGCCCTGCAAACCGGGCTGGACCTGCTGGGCGCCGACGCCGCCCACATGGCCGTGTATGCGCGCGCTGCGCTGCGCACCCCGTCGTCCAAGCTGGTCATGCGCCGCATGCCCGATGACGCCAGCGCAGCCGCCCAGCAACTGTTCGCGGCGCTGCGCGCCTTTGACGACCAGGGCGTGAAGCTGATCTGGATTGAAACCCCGCCCGCCACCCCTGAATGGGAAGGCGTGCGCGACCGGTTGCAGCGCGCCGCGGCAGCATAGATTGGAAGCCCCCCCTGAGCCGCTTCGCGACTTCCCCCCAGGGGGACGCCGCCAGCGCGGCGGGGCGGCCCTTGCGCGGCGGCCGCTGGCCTCGACAGTGCCAGTGGCAGAGCTCGCGGATCCGAAACACGAATATTGCAAGTATGGTTCCCGAAGTCGCTTTACATGCGTTGACTCGGCATCGTTAAACTACCCCCCACTTTTTTGGAGAAATACATGGCAGCAAATTGGATGCGCCGCAGCTTGATGGTCGCCGCCTGTGCGTCGGCAGCGCTGCTTGCGGCTTGCGGTTCCAGCACCACCGAATCGGCCATCTCGCCGCAACGCATGATTGCCTTCGGCGATGGCATGAGCGATGTGGGCCAAAAGGGCACGCGCTACACCGTCAACGACGGCTCGGTCAACAACTGGACACTGCAGGTGGCTTCGGGCTATGGCAAGACCCTCACGGCCTCGTCGGCTGGCGGCAAGAGCTACGCCGCAGGCAATGCCCGCATCGTGGCCAAGCCCGATGCCGCTGGCAGCAACACCACGCTGACGGTGAAAGAGCAGATCGACAGCTTCCTGGCCAGCAACACCTTCACGGGCGATGACCTGGTGATGATCAACGGCGGCATCAGCGATGTGATTGCCAACATGGCCGCCGTGAACGCCGGTACCATAACCACAGAGCAGATGATCACGGCCTCGCGCCAGGCGGGTACCGATTTCGCTGCGCAGATTCGCCGCTTGGTGAACGCGGGCGCCAAGTACGTTGTGGTGGCTGGCACCTATGACCTGAGCAAGACCCCCTGGGCCACCGACATTGGCCGCACCACCGTGCTGAACTCGGCCAGCAGCGCCTTCAACGAAGGCCTGCTCGTGGGCATCGTGGACCTGGGCGCCAACGTGCTGTACGTGGACCTGGCCTACTACGTGAACCTGTACACCAGCAGCCCATCGGCCTACGGCTTTGAAAACGCCACCAAGGCCGTGTGCACGTCGGTGGACGCTACCGACGGTATCGGCATTGGCGCAGGCAAGGTGAACTCTGCGCTGTGCACCACCTCCACCCTGCTGGCCAGCGCCAACCAGGACAAGTACGCTTTTGCAGACTCGGTGTACCTGACGCCCTCGGCCCAGCGCCAGTTTGGCACCTACGCTTACGACCGCCTGCGTTCGCGCTGGTAAGCCGCACGGACTGCCTGGCACTGCCCTTTGGGCAGGCCCAGGCCTCCAACAAAAAAACCGACCCCAGGGTCGGTTTTTTGTTGCCCGCACGCTTGATCGTGGCAGCGTGCGGTGTGGCGGCAGATTACTTGACCGTGTCGAACAGGCCGCGCGCCTGGGCATGGCACAGCGGTGGCTCATAGCGGCCGTGGTAGTTGCCGTAATAGGTGGCGAAGGCGGCCGAGGTGGGATCGGTCGGCGCTTTTCCATCAGGGCCGTAGGTGGCCTGAATGGCGGCATCCACATCCACCGAGGTGACGTTGGTCACGCCGCGCTTGTCAAAGTCGGCCTTCATGACCACCTGGTGCACGGCAGGCGGCACGGTAGGGTCACCAGCGCCACCGCACAGCAGCACACGGGCTTTGGGCGTCCAGCCGAGCAGGTCGTTCTTCTTGCCCGCCTGGTACAGCGGGTTGTTGCCGCCTTGCTGGGCCCCGGTCAGGAAGGCGGGCTGGAACAACGCGTCACGGGCCTGATCGGGCGTGCCGCCGGGCAGCTTGCCCGATGTGACCAACGTGGTATAGGTCAGCGTGGGGGTGGGCAGCAGGTTTTCAATGTAGCTGGCGTAGGGCGCTTTGAAGGCTTCAGAAGGGCTACCGTAGATGTTGCCGTAGATCTTTTGCCACGAAGTGACGATCATGGGCACAAAGAACTGCACGCCTGCCACCGCGCTCGGCACCTGCAACGAGCCCGACAGGTTGTACGGCCCCGCCAAATGCGCGCCCGCCACCACGTTGAACTCGCCGGCGTGGTCACGCTCGGCAGCGCGGTGGGCCGCCATGGAGGCGTGGCCGCCTTGCGAATAGCCGGTGAACATCACCTTGCCCGAGAGTTTGGCGCCCACTGCATCGGCGGCGTTGCGGGCAGCACGCACCGAGTCGATGACGGTGGTGGCCTGCGAATCAGCGTGCAGATAGGGATGGAACGCGTAAGTGGATTTGGCATAGCCCAGGTAGTCGGTGGCGACCACGGCATAGCCCTGGGCGGCGTACATGGCAGCCAGCAGGAAGGTTTCGCCGTCTTGCGGGTTGGCCAGGGTGCGGGTTTTGAGCACCTCGGTGCCCCGGGCGTTGGCCACCAGCGGCGCGGCAGACGAGCACATGCCGCCGGGCACCAGCATGACGCCCGATGCGTTGCTCATCTCGCCTTCTTTGACGCCTGGCGTGCGGTAGTTCAGCGCCACCACCTTCACATCACACTTGGCCTTGCCGCTCAGGGCCTGCAGGCCGCTGGCTGCGGTGGTGGCGTCGATCTGCGCGGCCGTGAGGGTGGTGACCACGGCGGGCGGATCAATCAACTCACCGCGAACGGAATCGTCAGAGCCGCCACAGGCGACCAGCAACGCGGCCGCAGCCGCCACACAGGAAAGGCGAAACAGTGTCATGAAAATCCCTCGTGGATGACCAGAAAGGAAGGCATGGTGCGCGCACCTGCGGTGCAGCATCCATAGGGGATAACGCGGCACCCCCGCCCTTCATGACGCGTAGGCGACAGAGGCGTGCTCAGCCGCCGGGCGTGCGGCGAAAACGCAGCTTCATACCCAGGATGGTGCTGGCCAGCAGCAGCGTGATGGCATTGGCCACCACGATGGGCCAGGCCTGCAAGGCGATGCCATAAGCCAGCCACAACGCCACCCCGGTGGTGAAGACGCTGTACATGCCCAGCGAGATGCCACTGACATCGCGGGTGCGGAAGGTGTGCCAGGCCTGGGGCACAAAGCTGCAGGTGGTCAACGTGGCGGCAAGGTAGCCAATCAGCTCGGTCGAGGGCATGGGGGCTTTCGGAGGAAAGACAGGGTGGGTGATAAAGAAACAGCGGCGGGGTGCAACGCGTGTGGGTGACATGACCACGTGGCGGCCAAAGGCGTCATCCCACCGCGATTCTGAACAAAAAGTGGCTCTTCTAGCGAATGCTAGTGATGCCCCTTTAATTGCGCCCCCTGGCCCTCAT
>NZ_CAXIAK010000096.1:0-12069 GCF_964021665.1 uncultured Acidovorax sp. | reverse complement strand
AGCCAGGGCAATCGCATCTAAACGGAGATGCCCAAGAGGAGTTCCAAATAACCCAGACTCCACCCCGCCCGCTTGCGCTTGGCCTGCAAGCCGATCTTCACCGAGGTGTCATTCTTGAGCACCTGCAGCGCCATGCGTCTGAGCACCGTTTGGTTGTGCGGACTTTGATCCTTGTATGACTGCGCCGCATCCTCGCGCATCGCTACGTCCAAACTCCAGTGCAACTGGTTCTCCACGCTCCAGTGCGCTCGGATGCTGTGCGCCAGCACCTTCGCGGGCGTGTGCGCTGGCAAGCTGCTCAGGTAATAGCTGACTTCTTCGCTGGCCTCGCTTCCCGCTTGCTGGCGCCTGCGCACGACCTGCACCACGCTGGTCAGCCCCGGCCAGTGGGCTGCTGCTCGCTGTAACGCCCCAGGCACAGGGCTGAGCCGGTAGCTGCGTAGTTCCTGGCGCCCGTGCCCGCTGCAGCTCTCGGTATAGGTGTTCTCCTCGAACCGCTCCTGGCTACCCTGCACTTCAAAGTGCTTTTGCACCACTTGGTGCATGTGTCGCTGGTTGCCCTTGAGACTCAGCACATAGTCCGCGCCATGCTCGTGAAGCTGCTGGGCGATGCTCTTTTGGCAGCCGATGGCGTCAATGGTGACGATGCAGCCTTTGAGGTGCAGCAAGCGCAGCAACTCGGGAATGGCCGTGATCTCGTTGCTCTTGCCATCGACCTTGCACTGGCCCAGCAGCAGTCCCATATCTGCCGCCCAGGCGCTGACCATGTGCAGTGGCCTGCGAGCATCTGCTTTGCTGCTGCCGCGCACGCTTTTACCGTCAATGGCCACCGTGCCGTGTACCCTGCCTGCTACCTGGGCGAGCCATTGTTGGCAGGCCCGCTCCAACTCTTTGGCATCGAGCAGGCGAAACACCCGTGCAAAGGTATCGTGCGAGGCAATGCCCGAGGGCAGCGGCACCAAGCGCTCAAACCAGTCTTGGTGCTGCTGGCCGAACTCGGCCATCTCTACGCAGTTGTCTGCGCCTGCGATGGTGGCGCACAGCGCCACTACCAGGATCGATTGCAGTTCGTGGCGGCGTGTGCGCTGCACGCGGGGATCGGGGATGTTTTGCAGGTGTTGCAGCAGGCTCATCTCAACAGCGTTTGGCAAGTGACTCAAGCGCTGCAGTGTCGCCGGGTTTAAGGCGCACTTTTAGATGCGATTGCCCTGGGCTGGCAGCGGCGCGTGTTCCGCCATCAATGCCGCCACCCAATCGATGAACACGCGCAGCTTGGCGCTGACGTGGCGGTGCGGTGCGTAGGCGACGTGCAAGGGCATGGGGTCCATCTGCCAGTCAGCAAACAGCGGCACCAAGGTGCCCGCGGCCACATGCGGCTTCGCCATGTAGTCGGGCAACCACAGCACACCCAGGCCCGCCAGGCCTGCGGCCAGGTAGGCATTGCCATCGTCCACCGCGCACACATAGCGGCCCTGGGCCTGCACCTGCTCGTGGCCCCGGCGCATGGCAAAGGGCAGGGGCTTGCCGGTGCGGGCCCACACAAAGCCCACGGTGTGGTGGTGCGGCCCTTCCAGTTCGGTGGGGTGTTGCGGCACCCCGCAACGTTGCAGGTAGCTGGGCGCGGCATACACGCGCAAAGCCAGGTCGCCCACATGGCGCGCGATGAGTGAAGGGTTGGTCACCGTGCCGCCGCGCACCACGCAGTCCACCTGGTCGCTCACGATGTCCACCACGCGGTCGCTCACGCCCAGGTGGAGCTGGATGTCGGGGGACTGCGCATGAAAGGCCGGCAGCGCCGGGATGAGGACCAGGCTGGCCAGCGGGCCGGGCACATCCACCCGCAGCCGCCCCCGGGGCGCAGCCACGGCGCTGGAGAGGCTGGCGTCGGCATCTTCCAGGTCCGCCAGCAGGCGCACCACCCGCGGGTAATACGCGGCCCCATCGGCCGTGAGCTGCACGCTGCGCGTGGTGCGGTGCAACAGCTTCACGCGCAGGCGGGCTTCGAGCTGCTGCACGAGCTGGGTCACGGTGGTGCGGCTCATGTGCAGGGTATGGGCGGCTCTGGTGAAGCTGCCCGATTCCACCACGCGGGCAAAGGCCTGCAGGGCATCAAAACGGTCCATGGCGGTAGGGGCGCTGCGCGGCCCGTTGTTTATTGTTTGGCGATGAAGAACAGTACTGCGCAGATTAGCCTGTTTATCGGAACAGAGCACGCTTCTACAGTGGCTGGATCACCAACCACTCGCCCGTGAAAGAACCTTCCATGCCTACCCGTGACGTTGTCTTCCCCGCAGGCCGACAGGCGCTGTACGAGCGCAACCGCTATTCACCCGCCGTGCGCGCCAACGGTTTTCTCTTCGTCTCTGGTCAGGTCGGCAGCCGCGAAGATAGATCGCCCGAGCCAGACCTGGTCACCCAGGTGCGCCGGGCGTTCACCGACCTCAACGCGGTGCTGCAGGCAGCCGGTTGCACGTTTGGCGATGTGGTGGACGTGACGATGTTCGTGGTGAACCCCGAGGCGAACTTCGAGACCATTTGGAGCATCGTGCCCGAGTTCTGGGGCGAGGCGCCCTACCCCACGCTGACGGGCATCGGGGTGACCTGGCTGTATGGATTTCAGTTTGAGATCAAGGTGATTGCAAAGCTGCCGCGGAGTTGACGTGTGCCTGTCGCTACGCACGTCCCGGGTTGAGAGCAGCCAGCAAAGCTCAGCGTAGCGGCCTGCCATGCCTTCCACTTCCCGCAATACTCAAGGTATGACAAGGCGGGACAACGGTGCCAAGGGATTTTGTGAGTCGAGCTTCATCACTCATACACCCGCCCCAAGCGATCGGCGGCCTGAAGGAGCCCGGCGAAAATAGGCTGCGCCACCTGCTCCGGGAAGCCTGAAGGCAGCTTTTGCTGCACGCGGTGCACCACAGTAGGGGTGTGCTCTACCACTTTGGCGATCAACGCATCCACGCCAAACCCTTTGGGCGACACGATGCCGTAGCGCGTTCCAACAGCCTGCCAGTGGCGGCGCAAGATTTTGTTCAGATGCCAGTGCGCATTTTTGCCACGCACCGCCATGGCCAGGCGTGCCCTGTGGGGCGACAGCTTGCCCGGCCCCTCGCCCAGCAGCGGGTAGACGGAGAGCACGTCATACAGGGGCGTCATCTCGAAGCTTTCGCCAGGGCGCAGGAAGAGGCTGAAGTTCTTGGCGTGGCCGTCGGTTGCGCCCAGCATCCAGAACAGCAACTGCGCCATGAAGAAGTGAAAGCGGTCACGCTCGCGCTGGGCCGAGCCATCCAGCACGGCCATGATGCGTTCTACCCCCGGGCCACCGTCGGCCTCGTACTTCAGCACGGGCGATGTGCCGGTGGCCTGGCACATGTCCTCCTGCGGCAGGCGCAGCAGCGTGTCGCCGTTCCATACGCGTCGGTCAAAGCGCTGCACGCTCAGCACTTTCAGGTCTTCAAAGCGCAGTATTTCGCACGGTGCCACTGGCAAGCCATAGGCGGCCAGCAACTGTGCGCACAGCCATTCGTTTTCTACCGAATGCTGCATGTCCAGTTGCAGGTTGCCGATCAACCCCAGGGGCAGTTTGAAGATGTGGGTGGTGGGTGTTGCGCCCAAGGGGCGGCACCAGCGCCCTTGCCAGAACAGCAAGGCGTCCTTTTCCTGCGCCCCTGCAATCGAAATGCGGAAATCATCGGCCATGCCCGCATCGCCCAATGCCCCGGGCTGGGCCAGGGTGCGGATGCGCTGGGCCACGGCGTGGTCGCTCATGGGTTCAGCCTGCACGCGCAGGTCGGTGGGCGGCTCATCGCCCGCGGGCAGGATTTGCAGCGCCCCCACGCAGTCCCGCCCCACTTCACGCAGCAAGGTGTAGGCGTCTGTGGCACCTACCTGGTAGCGGCGCGCTACCCGCTCGCGAATGTCCTTGCTGTCGGGCAACAGGTTCTCAAAGTAGAAACGCACTGCGTTGCCTTTGTGTGGGCGGTTGCCCGGCGTGAAGGGCAAAGACAGTGACAGGGGACGGCGCTGGGGCGATTGCACCCATTGGCTGTCGTACTGCAGCACGTCGCCACCAGCTTCCAGGCTCCAGGTACCGACAAAGTGGCCGTTCATCCACAGCCCCAGCGCCTTGCGGCTGCGTTGCTGGCTGGCCATGGCGCTCACCAGTGGGCGCCGTCGCCCGGCGCTGATGGTTCGCTTGGGGAGGCACTGCGGGTGCGCAATACCCACTCCACGCCCAGGATGTTCAGCAAGCGCATCAGCCGCTCGGCGCTCACAGCCTCGGCGTTGCGCTCCAGGGCAGACACCGTCTGCTGCGTCACGCCCAGGCGCAGGGCCACATCCGCCTGGGTCAAGCCCGCATTCTTGCGAAAGGCTTTTAGAAGCTGCGGTAACTGTTCAGTGGTGCGAACGGTGAAGGTGTCGTCCATGGGCACAGATTAGTCTCGGCAAAAAACATACTTTGGATTGTATTTTCAAAATACAAACTATAGTGCGTTTTCTGATATCCAAAAAACAAATCAAAAGATGTTTTTCAGAAATACAAACCAAAAGCTGTGGCTTGGGTTTTATCTACCAGCCTCTGGCAAGAAGCGTCTATAAAAAATAGCTGCAGCGCCCGTCCCATAAGCGCAGGCAGCTATCCAATTCATAGCATCACAGATTCGGCGCCAGCAGCCGCTCCAGCACCTTCTCGTCCATGCCACGGCGTTGGGCCATATCGTGCAGCTGGTCTTCGCCGATCTTGCCGACGTTGAAGTACACCGCGTCGGGGTGGCCGATGTAGAAGCCGCTCACGCTGGCGGCGGGCGTCATGGCCAGGCTTTCGGTCAGGCCCATGCCGATTTCTTCGGCGTTCAGCACGCGGAACAGGTCGGTCTTGGCACTGTGGTCGGGGCAGGCGGGGTAGCCGGGCGCGGGGCGGATGCCGCGGTACTTCTCGGCAATCATGTCGTCGTTGCTCAACTGCTCGCCCGCTGCGTAGCCCCACAGGTCGGTGCGCACGCGGTGGTGCAGGCATTCGGCAAAGGCTTCGGCCAGGCGGTCGGCCAGGCTCTTGAACATGATGGCGGAGTAATCGTCCAGCGCGTCAATGAACGCCTTTTCCTTCTTCTCCACACCCAGCCCGGCCGTCACGGCGAACAGGCCCGCGTAGTCGGCAATGCCGCTGTCTTTGGGGGCCACAAAGTCAGACAGGCAGCGGCTGGGGCGAGTCACGCCGTCGATGGTGTGCTTTTCAGCTTGCTGGCGCAGGCCATACCAGGTCATGGCCACCTCGGTGCGGGTGTCGTCGGTGTAGAACTCGATGTCGTCGCCCACGCTGTTGGCAGGCAGCAGGGCCATCACGCCACTGGCGCTGAGCCAACGGCCCTCGATGATCTTCTTGAGCATGGCCTGGCCGTCGGCAAACACGCGCGTGGCTTCCACGCCCACCACCTCGTCAGTCAGAATGGCGGGGTACGGGCCGGCCAGGTCCCAGGTCTGGAAGAACGGGCCCCAGTCGATGTACTTGGCCAGCTCGGCCAAGTCGAAGTTCTTGAACACCCGGCGGCCCAGGGCGCGCGGCACGGCGGGCTGGTAGGCAGACCAATCGATGGGCGTCTTGTTGGCGCGCGCCTTGGCCAGGGGCCACAGCGGCACCTGTTTTTTGTTGGCGTGCTGGGTACGCACCTTGTCGTAGTCGGCGTTCAGCTCGGCCACGTAGCTCTCTACGCCATCGCCCAGCAGGCTTTGCGCCACGCTCACGCTGCGCGAGGCGTCGGGCACATAGACCACAGGGCCTTCGTAATGCGGGGCGATCTTGACGGCGGTGTGCACGCGCGAGCAGGTGGCGCCGCCAATGAGCAGCGGGATTTTCTTGTTGCGGAAGTGCTCGTCTTTCTGCATCTCACCCGCCACGTACTGCATTTCTTCGAGGCTCGGAGTGATCAGGCCCGACAGGCCCACGATGTCCGCGCCCTCTTCCTTGGCCTTGGCCAGGATCTCGTGGCAGGGCACCATCACGCCCATGTTCACCACTTCAAAGTTGTTGCACTGCAAGACGACGGTGACGATGTTCTTGCCAATGTCGTGCACGTCGCCCTTGACGGTGGCAATCACGATCTTGCCCTTGGTCTTCACGTCGCCGCCAGCGGCTTCCATCTGGCGCTTTTCTTCTTCGATGTAGGGCAGCAGGTGGGCCACGGCCTGCTTCATCACGCGGGCGCTTTTCACCACCTGGGGCAGGAACATCTTGCCCGCGCCAAACAGGTCGCCCACCACGTTCATGCCGTCCATCAGCGGGCCTTCGATGACGTGCAGCGGGCGGCCGCCCTTGGCCAGGATGGCGCGGTAGGCCTCTTCGGTGTCTTCCGTGATGAAGTCGGTGATGCCATGCACCAGCGCGTGGGTCAGGCGTTCGTTGACGGTCTTGGGGTGCTCGGGCGTGCCGCGCCATTCGAGCTTTTTGCTCTCGTCCTTGGCGCCGCTCTTGGCGGTTTCGGCAATTTCGACCAGGCGCTCACCCGCATCGGGGCGGCGGTTCAGCACCACGTCTTCCACGCGTTCGCGCAGCACGGGCTCCAGGTCGTCGTACACGCCCACCATGCCCGCGTTGACGATGCCCATGTCCATGCCGGCCTTGATAGCGTGGTACAGGAACACGGTGTGGATGGCCTCGCGCACGGGGTCGTTGCCACGGAAGCTGAACGACACGTTGGACACGCCGCCGCTGACCTTGGCGCCCGGCAGGTTCTGCTTGATCCAGCGCGTGGCTTCGATGAAATCGACCGCGTAGTTGTTGTGCTCTTCAATGCCGGTGGCCACGGCGAAGATGTTGGGGTCGAAGATGATGTCCTCAGGCGGGAAGCCCACTTCGTCCACCAGGATGCGGTACGCGCGCTCGCAAATCTCGATCTTGCGCGCGAAGGTGTCGGCCTGGCCCTTTTCGTCGAACGCCATCACCACGGCGGCCGCACCGTAGCGCTTGACCAGGCGCGCTTGGCGCTTGAACTCGTCAACCCCCTCCTTCATGGAAATCGAGTTAACGATGCCCTTGCCCTGGATGCAGCGCAGGCCCGCTTCAATCACGTCCCACTTGGAGCTGTCCACCATGATGGGCACACGGGCGATGTCGGGCTCGGACGCGATGAGCTGCAGGAACCGCACCATGGCGGCCTTGCTGTCGAGCATGGCCTCGTCCATGTTGATGTCGATGACCTGCGCGCCGTTTTGCACCTGCTGGCGGGCCACGGCCAGGGCTTCTTCGTACTGGCCGTTCAAAATCATCCGCGCAAACGCCTTGGAGCCGGTGACGTTGGTGCGCTCGCCCACGTTGACGAACAGGGTGTCCTGACCGATGGAGACGGGCTCCAGGCCAGAGAGTTTCATGGGAGGGACGGAGATAGCAGACATAGGGCTCACCTGTGCAGAAACACGGACAAAACAGGTGAGCGTCGTTGCGATGGGGCCAAGGCAGGGCGCCCAAGCCTGACGGTAGCCGGCCACCATCGTGGGGTGGAATCAGGCTGCCGCTGCAACGCTCCTTGGGCGAAGCGGCGATTTTAAGTGCTTACGCCTGCGCAGATGCAGCCATGGCCGAAGCAGGCAAGCCAAACACCTGGTCAAACACCCAGTTGAAGACAAAGGTGTAGCAAAGGAAGAAGACGATGAGCGCCAGGTCCATCACAAAGGCCTGCCACAGGCTCACGTTGAACCACCAGGCAAACAGCGGCACCAGCGTGAACACCAGCCCGCCTTCAAAGCCAATGGCGTGGGCAATGCGGCGTTTGACGCTGCGCCCCCGCACCGCCTGGCGCGACTCCCAGCGCTCAAAAGCCCAGTTGAATCCGATGTTCCACAGCACAGCGATCACCGAAGCAGCCACCGAAGCCACGCTCGCGTGCGATGCGTTTTGCCCCGTGAGCGCGGCCAACCCGAAGGTGGCCACCCCGATGGCGATGAGTTCATACAGCGTGACGTACACCACGCGGCGTCGAATGCCTTGCAGGCTGGAAACAGGGTTGGAAGTTGCCATGGGCCGCACTTTATGTGCTCTAGGCTGATATATAAAGTCAGCTTCTTTCAGAATTTCTGACAAATCAACCATGGCATTCACCTCCGACAGCGTGCAAGTGTTCCTCGCGGCGCTGGACCACGGCTCGTTCTCGGCCGCTGCGCGGGCACTGTCGCGGGTGCCTTCGGCGGTGAGCATGACCATCGCCCACCTGGAGGCCGAGCTGGCCGTGCAGTTGTTTGACCGCAGCGGCCGCGAGCCCCGCCCTACCGCCGCAGCGCGGGCGCTGGAGCCCCAGGCGCGGCTGCTGGCCGGGCAGTTGCAGCAGCTCAATGCCCAGGCGCTGGCGCTGACGCAGGGGCTGGAAGAACGACTGACCCTGGCAATTGCGCCCGAGCTGCTGGCCTCGCGCTGGACGGCCCCGCTGGCCGCACTGGCGCACGAATACCCGCTGCTGCAGGTGGAAGTGCTGACGGCCCCGCAAGTCGATGCGCTGGCGCTGCTGCACAGTGGCCGCGCCCAGCTGGCGCTGGTGTTTGAGCGGCCCAGCATCGACGGGCGCGAGGGTTTTCAGGAAGTGGGCACCGAAACGCTGGTGGCCGTGATGGCGCCGCAGCACCCGGTGCTGGTGGCCGCCCGCGCTGCAGCCATGGCGCGCGGCGCACCGCCCGAGGCGGCCATGCTGCGCGAGGAGCACCTGACCACCACGCGCCAGATCGTGGTGGCCAGCCGTGACCTGGGGCAGACCGACCCGCGCTTTGTGTTTGCCCGCCACCACTGGCGCACCGACAACCACCTGGCCGCGCTGGGCCTGATCGAGGCCGGCCTGGGCTGGGGCTGGCAGCCGCGCGCCCTGGTGCAGCCCCGCATGGCGGCAGGCACGCTGGTGGAGATGCCGTTTGAGAACCTGAGCAACGGCGCTGCGCTGTGGGTGGACGTGGTGTGGTCCAAAGAGCGGCCCCTGGGCCTGGGGGCACGGCGCTTTGTGGCGCTGATGAATGACAACCAGGCACTGCAGACCGAGACAGTTTGATGAGAGCGTTTATTGGGTGCTAGCGCCAACCAGCGATGCCGTTGTAGCTATATTTTCAATAGCATTGAGAAATTGGTTTTCCAGGGTAATGGCTGAGCATCTGGCTTACCATGGGCCCCGAAGGAGTCCGCATGAACCACCCGTTTCACAGCAGCAACAAAGATGTGGCCCAACGCTGGTCGCAATGGCAGCCGGACGCGCCGCTGCACAACGATGAAACGCAAGCCAACGGCCTGCCTGAACGGCGCAAGGCCGGCAAGCACCGGCGCACGGTATCGCTTTCGGACTTCGATCCGTCAGCCAAGCCTTTTTCGCTGGGCGACAAGCTCAAGGACAAGGCCATGACAGAGTCCATCGCGCAGGAGCTGGACACACTGCAGAACCTGTTCTACGCCGACAAGCGCTACAAACTGCTGGTGATCCTGCAGGGCACGGACACATCGGGCAAGGACGGCACCATCCGGGGCGTGTTTGGCCGCATGAGCCCGCTGGGCGTGCACGCTGTGGGCTGGACTGCGCCCAACGAGGAAGAGCGCGCCCACGATTACCTGTGGCGCATTCACCAGAAGGTGCCCAAGGCAGGTGAGATCACGGTATTCAACCGCAGCCACTACGAGGATGTGCTGGTGCCCGCGGTCAACGGCTGGATCACCAAGGAGCAACACCACCAGCGCTTTGGGCACATCAACGATTTCGAGCGCATGCTCACGCACACCGGCACCATCGTGCTCAAGTTCATGCTGCACATCAGCGCTGAGGAGCAACGCGAACGCCTGCAGGAACGCCTGGACGACCCGGCCAAGCACTGGAAGTTCTCGATGAGCGACATCGAGGCACGCAAGCAGTGGAGCGAGTACCAGAAGGCGTACGAAATGCTGCTGGCGGCCACGCACACGCCTTGGGCGCCATGGACCATCGTGCCAGCCAACTCCAAGACACACCGCAACCTGATGATCGCCACACTGGTGCGCGAAGTGCTGAAAGGACTGCAGCTGCGCTACCCCACGGGTGACTCGGCGCTGGAGCATTTCACGGTGGAGTGACCGGGGGCAAGACGCCCCCAGACAGAGCCGCCACCCCCTGCGCTGGGTGGTGGCGGCAACGGCTTACACCAGCTTGTGACCGCAGTGTTCGCAGAAACGGTCACCGGCTTGCACCGTGCCGTGGCACTGGGGGCAGGCCGGTGCAGCGGCAGGTGCCGCAGGGGCTGCTGATGCGGAAGTGGCGGCGGCTACCGCCGTCGTGGGCGCGACCGGCGCCGCAGGCGTGGCTTCGGAGGGCTGCTCTGCCGCAGGGCTGGCAGCGGGGGTCTTCTGTGTGGCCGCGGTGGCTGCAGCCGCCGCAGCGGCGGCCTGGACCTGGGCTTTTTCCTTCAGGTCGGCCATCTTGTTGTTCATGTCCTGGAGCTTTTCATCGGCCGCCTGGCGAATGCTGTCCAGATCGACCTTTTCAGAAAACTCGCACCAGGTAAGCACGCCCACCATCAGCGGCAGCAAGAAGACGAAAGCCGAAGCCAGCGCAAACACCAGGCTGAAGCCCACGCCCGCGCCCATCACGTGGCCCGAGGCGCCGCCCATCATGACGGCCAGCGGATTGAAGCCGCCACCCATGCCATGGCGCATGCCATAACCCATGCCACCGCCAAAGTCGCCGCCCATACCCACCACGGCAGCAAACAAACCGCCCACCGTGAACGAGGCCGAGGTGATCAGGCCGAACAGCATCGAAGCAAAGATGGCCGACAGCAGCATGCCGCCCACGATCTTGCCGATGGCGGCAAACGGGTACTTGCGGGTGATGTGCCAGGTGATCGACAGCGAGTGCATCACGCGCTCACCATCCCACAGCGCGGGGCCGACGATGGACGAGGCCACGTACAGCGCCAGCATCAGCGCGGCCATCGCCAGCACGGCCACGGGCACCACCACCACCAGCAGCAAGGGGCCCAGCACCGGGATCTTGCAGATGAAAAACACCACGGCCAGGGCCAGGAACAGGGCCAGCGCCGCCAGCATCATCAGCAGCCCGGCGCCCAGCAGCTTGGGCAGGCACAGCAACCCGGCGATGAAGTAGCCCACAAGACCCCGGTAGGGGCGCTTGCGCGCCAGGTCTGACAAGCAGGCGCCAGCGCCACTGATGCCAGCCAGCCCCACCACGATGGCCACCAGTGCCAGCAGCACCGTGAACCCCATCCACACGCGGGCCAGGGCACCGCCCAGCGCAAACACCAGGGCAGCGACGAGGAAAGAGGCCGCCATCACGGAGACAGCAGGCCAGCAGGTCAGTGCCTCGGGCAGGCGAAAAATGGAATACGGGTTGTCCGCTCGGACAAGTGGTTGGCTCATGGTTTTTCCCTCGGTTGGTTTGGTATGCATGGCGGGCCCGCTGCAGCGGGCCCGTTGTGTGGACTCGACCCGATCAGTTGCTGTAAGGGTCGTTGTTGCGGTTGCTCATGGGGCACTCGGGCACCTTGCCCCAGTTGCTGCCGCAGTGCTGGTGGCGCGCACGCACCACGCACACGCCCTTGCTCAGCATGTTGTCCTGGCTGTCGCACTGGCGCAGGGCTGCACGCAAAGGGCCCAGGCCTTCGCCCGCAGGCGCGGGGGCTGGTGCCGCGCTGGGCTGCGACAACGTGGCCGGTGCGGGGCCGCGCGGGCCGTCATGCTGCCAAGGCGGCTCGTTGGCGGCGGGCGCCTGGGTCTGCGCATTGGCGCGAGGCTTGGGGGCTGGCTTTGGCGCTGCGTCAGCCGTCTTGGGTGCGGGCCGCGCAGCTGGTGCCGCCTGGGCTGGAGCCGCAGCGCTGCCCACCGCGGGCGACGCCACGGCAGGCCCAGCGGTCACGGGTGCCACCGGGGGCGGCGGCTCTACCGCGGCGGCGGGGGGCGCAGCGGGGGCCAGTGGCACCGCTGCGGGGCTGGCGTCGGCCGGTGCCGCGGGGCTGACCTGGGCTGCCGTTGGCTGCACGCTGGCCGATGGGGCTGCGGGCTTGGTGCCCAGCAGCCACCAGGCCAGCCCGGCGACCACGGCGATACCCCCCAGGCCGAGC
>NZ_CAXIAK010000095.1:0-12203 GCF_964021665.1 uncultured Acidovorax sp. | reverse complement strand
CCGAGGCCATCACCAACCTGCTGGCAGCGCCCATCGAGCTGCCGCGCGTGAAGCTGTCGGCCAACTGGATGGCAGCCTGTGGCGAGCCCGGCGAAGACGCCGCGCTGTACGAAACCGTAAAGGCTGTGGGCATGGAGCTGTGCCCCGCTTTAGGCGTTTCTATCCCCGTGGGCAAGGATTCGCTGTCGATGCGCACCCAGTGGAGCGAAGGCGCGGACAAGAAAAAGGTCACATCCCCCGTCAGCCTGATCGTGAGCGCGTTTGCCTCGCTGTCCGACGTGCGCGGCACGCTCACGCCCCAGCTCAATGCCACCGAGGCCGACACCACGCTGGTGTTGATCGACCTGGGCAAGGGCCAGAACCGCATGGGCGGCAGCATCCTGGGCCAGACGCTGGACCAAAGCGGTGACGTGGTGCCCGATGTGGACGATCCGCAAGACCTGGTCAACCTCGTCAACGCCGTGAACGCACTGCGCGCCAAGGGCCAGATCCTGGCCTACCACGACCGCAGCGATGGCGGCCTGCTGGCGGCGGCTGCGGAAATGGCCTTTGCGGGCCATGTGGGCGTGGCGCTGAATGTGGATCTACTAGTGACCGAAGGCGATGGCGTGAGCGACAGCCGCATGGATACGGGCGATGCCAAAAACTGGGCGGGCCAGGTCAGTGCCCGCCGAGAAGAACTCACCTTGAAGGCGCTGTTCAACGAAGAGTTGGGCGTGCTGCTGCAAGTGCGCACCGCCGAGCGCAATGAAGTGATGCAGACGCTGCGCGAGCACGGCCTGTCCAAGTTCAGCCACTTTGTGGGCAAAACCCGCCCGGTGTCGTCCGAAATCGACGCAGGCAAAGGCGAATTGCAGGTCTGGCGCGATGCCAAGGCCGTGTTCAGCGCTCCGTTGGCCGACCTGCACCAGGTGTGGGACGCGGTGAGCTGGAAGATTTGCCAGCAGCGCGACAACCCCGCCAACGCGGATGCCGAGCACGCAGCCGCTGGCGAGCCCACCGACCCAGGTTTGCATGTGCATCTCACATTCGATGCCGCCGACAACGTGGCCGCGCCATACCTCAACCTTGCCAAACCCAAGGTCGCCATCCTGCGCGAGCAGGGCGTGAACTCGCACATCGAGATGGCCTATGCCTTCACCGAAGCGGGCTTTGAGGCCTTCGACGTGCACATGACCGATTTACAGACCGGCCGCGTCAAGCTCGAAGACTTCAAGGGCGTGGTGGCCTGCGGTGGCTTCAGCTATGGCGACACGCTGGGTGCTGGCATCGGCTGGGCGCGTTCGATCACCTTCAACCCCGTGCTGGCAGCGCAGTTCCAGGGTTTTTTTGGCCGCACGGACACGTTCGGCCTGGGTGTGTGCAACGGCTGCCAGATGTTTGCCGAGCTGGCCGACATCATCCCCGGCGCACAAGACTGGCCACGCTTCACCACCAACCAGAGCGAGCGCTTCGAGGCCCGCCTGTCGCTGGTGGAAGTGCTGGAATCGCCCAGTCTGTTCCTGCAAGGTATGGCGGGCAGCCGCCTGCCGATTGCGGTGGCGCATGGCGAGGGCTATGGCAACTTCAAGTACCGGGGCAACGCCGACAAGGCGATTGCCGCCATGCGCTACGTGGACAACCACGGCCGCGCGACAGAGCAGTATCCCTTCAACCCCAACGGCAGTGCTGGCGGCTTGACGGCAGTGACCACGGCCGACGGCCGCTTCACGGCCATGATGCCGCACCCCGAGCGTGTGTTCCGCAACGTGCAGATGAGCTGGACCAGCGAAGACCAGTCGCAGTACAGCGGCTGGATGCGCATCTGGCGCAATGCCCGTAAGTGGGTGGGGTAGCAGAGGCATCCCCCCAAGGCGCTTTGCGCCTTCCCCCTACTCTTGAATCGCTGGCGCGATTCGGGAAGGGAGACGCAGCCACCGCTGCGGGGCGGCCCTTGCGAGGCTGCCCTGGCGCTGTGGCCGCGCGCTTACGGCGGATGGTCGCAGGCGCTGCGCGCCGTGAAGCTTGAAGTCGCACGGATGTGCTTGTTTACGGCGGGGTGACTTTGAACGGGGCTTCGGCCCCGTTGTTGTTGCGGCCTTGTCTGGCACAGCAACGTCTTGGCGCGTTGCTATAGTCGGCGCTCTTCACCATTTCCAAGGATTTCCCATGGCCGCTGGCAGCCTGCTTGCCCTGCTCGACGACATTGCCACCATCCTCGACGATGTGGCCCTCATGACCAAGGTGGCAGCCAAGAAGAGCGCGGCCATGGCGGACGACGTATCCGTCATGACCAAGGTGGCGGCCCAGAAAACGGCGGGTGTGCTGGGGGATGACCTTGCGCTCAATGCCCAGCAGGTGACCGGTGTGCGCGCCGAGCGAGAGATTCCGGTCGTCTGGGCAGTGGCCAAGGGTTCGTTGATCAACAAGGTGATCCTGGTGCCTGCGGCGCTGCTGATCAGCGCATTTGCCCCTTGGGCTGTGACCCCCTTGCTGATGGTAGGCGGCGCGTTTTTGTGCTTTGAAGGCACAGAAAAACTGGCCCACAAATTTTTGCACCCTCAGGCAGCAGAGACCGAGCAAGAGAGTCTGTTGAAAGCCAATTCCGATCCCGCCGTGGACATGGTGGCCTTTGAAAAGGAAAAGATCAAAGGGGCGGTGCGCACGGACTTCATCCTCTCTGCCGAGATCATCGCGATCACCCTGGGTACAGTCGCAACGGCGCCTTTTGCGCAGCAACTGGCTGTTCTCAGCGGCATTGCGCTCATCATGACGCTGGGGGTGTATGGCTTGGTGGCAGGCATCGTCAAGCTGGATGACCTGGGCCTGTGGTTGCATGCCAAGGGCAGCAGCTTTGCGCAGGCGCTGGGTCGGGGCATTTTGTGGGCGGCCCCCTGGTTGATGAAAGGCCTGTCGGTGGCTGGCACCGCGGCGATGTTCCTGGTGGGGGGCGGTATTTTGGTGCACGGCATCCCGGTCGTTCATCATGCGGTGGAGGCTTGGGCTGCTTCTGCAGCCGCATGGCCGGCAGGCTCTTTGTGGTCCGTGGTCGTGCCAAACGGCCTCAATGCGATCTTTGGCTTGGCTGCGGGTGCGCTGGTATTGGTTGCCGTGACGTTCGTTCAGCGCCTCAGAGGCCGCAGCGCCCACTGAAACGTCCTGGATGCGTAGAACCCGCGGCCTCATGCGCGGGGGTGATGACCTTGCGGGTAAACACGGACTATTTGACCTGCAGCAAGGTTGACCATTTCGCTAACAGGCCCAATACATGCACGGGGGCCGTCCCCGTTCAACTGCATTGAGTTCTGTATGAAGAAAAACCTGCTGGCCGTGGCCGTTCTTTGCGCACTGACTTCTGGCGCTGCGTTTGCGCAGCAAGCCGAAGGCCCTTGGCTCGTGCGTGCCCGTGCCGTGAACCTGGATAGCGCCAACAAAGACACCACTCCTTTGGGTCTTTCGGTGAACGACAAGGTGATTCCTGAAGTGGACGTTTCGTACTTCTTCACCCCCAACATCGCTGCTGAGCTGGTTTTGACTGTGCCCCAAAAGCACGACCTGAGCTCTAGCGTTCTGGGTGGCAAGATCGGTACGCTCAAGCACCTGCCTCCTTCGCTGCTGGTGCAGTACCACTTCAACGCTGCCGGTTTCAAGCCCTATGTGGGCGCTGGTATCAACTACACCCGCTTCTCCAGCGTAAAGCTGCCTGCCGGTGTGGATATCGACCGCAACAGCTTTGGTGCTGCCCTGCAAGTCGGCGTGGACATCCCTCTGCAAAAGAACCTGTACCTGAACCTGGACGTGAAGAAGGTCTTCATCAAGACCGACGTCAGCCTCGCTGGCGCCAAGATCGGCACCTTCAAGGTGGATCCCGTTCTGGTGGGCGTGGGCCTCGGCTGGCGCTTCTAATGAGCCAAACGCAACAGCGATGTTGCGTGTATTCCTAGGTGGGGAAGAGCCAGCGCATGCGCTGGCTTTTTTTATGGGCCGGAAAAACTGCAAAAAGACGAGGATGGAGTGTCGCCGCTCTCATTGCTTCGTAAGCGTGCCTTTACGCAGGTCGCTTCGTGAATCTAGGCTTGCTTTCCCAGGATCTGATGCCTTCAAGCGTGTGCCCGCCAGTCCAAAGCTCTGAAGTTTTTCCACATCACGCAGCGGGGAGTGTCTTACTTCTCTCCGTGGGGCTACGGTGTAGTGCAGGGCAAGGTCAGCGTGAATCGGGCACCTTCCCCTGGCACCGAAGACACCGACAGTTCTCCCTGCATCAGCTCTGCCAGAGCGCGGGACAGTGCCAGCCCCAGGCCTGTGCCGCCATGTTCACTGCTGACCTGTGCGCTGCCCTGGCGGAATTTCTCAAAAATCAGCTCGTGCAAATGTTCCGGGATTCCGGGGCCGGTGTCGATCACGTGGAAGTGCAGTTGCGCGCCCTGGGGCTCCACTTCCAGCCGAACTTCGCCTTGCTCGGTGAACTTGAGCGCATTGGACAGCAAGTTGTTCAGAATCTGCTTGAGCCGCAGGCCGTCGCAAATGAGCATTTCCGGGGTCTCGTCGGGGACCGAAACGGCCAGTGCCAGCCCTTTCTGTGCCGCTGAGATGGCAAAGAAATCGGCGGTGTTCTGTACAAGTTCGCGAACAGGGTGGGGCGCGAGCACGATGGGCATAGAGCCCGCCTCGACTTTGGCAAGGTCCAGGATCTCGGTCAAAAGCGTATTGAGATGGTCTGCCGCCTGGCGAATGAGCGTGGCAGCTTCGCGAAAAGAGGGTTCTTTGAGCCGCAGCTCCATCAGTTCCGCGAAACCGCGAATGCTGGTCAGTGGTGTGCGCAGCTCATGCGATACGGCGGTCATGAATTCGCTTTTGGCCTGGCTGGCGGATTGGGCTTGTGCTTCGCTCACCGCCAATGCAGCGTGCGACTCCTCAAGTCGGCGAACGCCGCGCAGGAAGCCCACGCCACTGGCCACGATGGCAACCCCCAGCAACAGGGCCACCACCAGAGTGACGTTGCGCATGCCGCGCCATTCCTCCAGCGCGGCCTCTGTGGTGTTGGAAACCAGCATGTTGAGCGGGTATCCGGGCACGCGCCGAAACGCGGTGATTCTTTCCATGTTGTCCACTGCGCTCACGCGGGTGTAGGTGCCTTCGGGTTTGTTGACGTCCAGGAGAGGGTGGTCACTGGCCAGCTTGAGCACCTGGCCCATGCCGGTGGCTTGACCTCCAGAGACACGTGCGCGCAAGGTGTTGTCATCACCCAACAGCGTTACAGCTCCGCCGGGGCCCAAGTCCACATCGCTGAACACCGTTTCGAAGTAATCGGGGTTGACGGAGGCCACCACGACCCCGTGTAAGTGGCCCTTTGGGGAAACGATCGGGCGTGACAGCTGGAGTGTCCATTTACCCGAGACTTTGCCCAGCACGGGTTTGCCGACAAACAGGCCATTGCGCGTGAGCTGTTTGCGCAGGTCGGGGTTGCGCCCTGGCTCGAGGTGGATCTGGATGTGCTCGCGCTCCGAGAGATCCACGGGGCCGGTTTTTTGGCCATCAGGGTCCAGATTGCTGGCCACGAACCGGCCATCTGCTCCGACCAGTGACAACTGGGTCAAGATGTCTGGCACCAGCCCGGTTTCATTGGCCAGCCGCGTGAAGTCGGATGGCTCGAAGCTGCCCTTGGCCACGGCATCGCGCATGCGCAGCGTGGCTTGGTCGATGGGAGCCAGAACCCGCAGCGTTTGCTCTTGCAGCACACGGGCCAGGTTGGCGCCTTGGCGTTCCTGGGCGACCAAGGCATCTTGCCATTTGGTGTAGAGGGCCAGCCCTATCAAGGCGCCCGTCACGATCAGTGCCATGGCGATGAAGCCGATAACCATGGCCTGCAGGCCTTTGGTGCGTGACGGATGTCTGCGGCCCGCCGGTGCATGGCCAGTGCGGTCGGCTTCTTGAGGCCGAGTGGCCGTGGCGGCTGATTCGAAGTGAATTCCCATAGATCAAGAGGATGCCACGTTATCGCCCCTCTGCGCAGAGGGATACAGTGGTTTTTGGCAGCGTGTGGGTTGGTTCAATGGGCAGCGAGGGCCCGCACCCTAACCAGCCAGGATCGGTGTGCAGAGCTCCACCAACGTACCGTCAGGGCACCGGACATACGACATGGTTTGACCCCAGGGCCGGGCCGCCGGAGCTGACAGCTCTGTGGCACCGTGGCGCAACGCTTGTTCGTGGGCAGCGGGAACATCGGGGGTGACGAACGCGATTTCCATGCCCAGAGGCTTGTCTGACGAGTGCGCTGCCACATGACCGCCTGGAAAATTGGCGTGGCCCAGGGCGTGGTCAGCGAAGGCCAGGGTGGTGGCGCCTGTGTCCAGCTCACCATAGGTGCCCGACTCATGCAAAAACCGTGGAGAAAATCCAAAGGCACGCTCGAAAAAGGCGAGGGATGCGGCCACGTCGGGCACGTAGATGATGGTGTAGCCAAATTGCATGGGGAGCCTCACGTGAGGAGATCGCCCCATTCTGCCTGACACCTGCTGGCGGTGAGCCGGGCCTCAGCGTCTTGTACGAAGGCGGCCCAAACGCCGCCAGCACGGCACTACAGCAGGGTCACCAATGCCACGATGGCGATGCCGAGCCCCAGATTGGTGGCAACCCAGGTTTTGATCTTCGCCATCCAGCGGCCTGCCTCGGGCCAGTTGCCTGCCTCTTTCGCAAGAACGAGCTGTTTGAAAAGCACCAGCCGGAGGTAGCCAAAAATGCCCGTCATCACCAAGCCAATGGCGACCATCAAGGCCCAGTCCAATGGCAGCGAAAACTGGCCGCCCGATTGAACCACCTGCCGCGCTGTGCGGCCCAGCATCCAGATACCTGATGCCAGCAGGGCGGCGATGGCCACGGTCACCGCCGGAAAGAAGCGCTGCAGCACACCGCACATCACGCCAATGCGCACCGGGGGCTCCAGCTGCGGGGCTGCGGGCCGCAGGCAGAAATGGGCAAAGAACATTCCACCCAGCCAGACCATGGAGGCCAGCACGTGAATGAGTTGGAGAAGGGAGTCGAGCATGTTGGTTCCTGGCGATGCCATGGTGAAGGGGGCTGGCAGGGCGGAATTTAGGCCATGGACGCCCTCACATGAGCGATGGCCCCAACTGGCATCAGGACATCCATAAGGCGCCAAGCCAAGGAGGACGCAATTTGCGCTTCAGTTCAGCGGTGAGGAGCCATGGCGTTCGCCCAGGTTGCCTGGGTGCAAAAACGCTTGGTTGCCCCCGCCACGCTTGGCAATGTACATCGCCTCATCGGCCCGGCTGAGCAAGGCGCTCTCATGCATTCCGTGTTCGGGGTACAGCGCAATGCCAATGCTGGGCCGAATGCGCAGTGTGGTGCCATGCAGGTCAAAAGGCTGCGAAAACGCCGACAGCATTTTCTGCGCCATGGGTTGTGGGGATTCGCCCAGGCGAATCCCCTCCAGCAGCACCACGAATTCATCGCCACCGAGCCGTGCCACCGTGTCGCAGCCGCGTACGCAGTCCATCAGGCGTTTGGCAACGCCTTGAAGCAGCAGGTCGCCCATCGCGTGCCCCAGGGTGTCGTTCACGTCCTTGAAGCGGTCCAGGTCAATGAAGAGCAAGGCAAGCTGCGTCTCCTCACGGTGGGCCCGCGCGACAGCGATCTTGAGCCGGTCATAGAACAGCGCCCGGTTGGGCAGGCCGGTCAGTTGGTCGTACTGGGCCATGCGGTGCAGGCGCTCATGCAGTTGAATGCGTTCGATCACCATCGCGACCTGGGGGGCGACGAATTCAAGCAACGCCTGTGCTGCCTCGACAGGGCTTTCGCGTGTGGATCGTCCCCGCAACGCCAACATGCCGAGTGGGCGGTCGCCTGACGGCAGGGGGACTCCCAGCCAGTAACGGGGGTTTATCTCCGAGCCGCCGGATTCGGGCGCTGGCAGAGGCTGAAGCAGCGACGAGCCTTGTTCCAGAACCTGCTGGTAGCAAGCCGTTTCGGCCGCCTCGGCATCCGGCGCTTGCGGGGAGGGGGCCGTACCGCGTGCGTCGTACACCCGGTGAAATCCACCCTGTGGGGTGGTCAGCGCCACAGAAAACCCGAGGGTGTTGATGCGGGCAGCAAGGATGTGATGGATGCGCTCCAAAAGCACAGGCAAGCTGGAAGCTGCGTGCGCCGCAGCGGAAATGGCATACATCGTGGCGTGCATCGACTCCGTGCGCTTGCGCTGGGTGATGTCGTGGGCGACTGCCAGGCGCAGTTGGCGGTCGGGGAGCCACCGTGCCGTCCAGAGGATGTCAACCAACGCACCATCTTTGCGGATGTAGCGATTTTCAAATTGCAGCTGCAAGCTGCCTTCCATGACACGGTTTGCCTGTTGCTCGGTGGCCTGGCGGTCTGCAGGGTGGACGAGATCGAACATCTTGAGGCCCACAGCTTCTTCAGGGGTGTACCCAAAAATGCGTTCAAACGCAGGGCTCACGTAGACCACCTGGCTGTTGGCATCGACGATACAGACTGCGTCGAGCAAGAGATCCACAACGTTCTGGGCCGATATTCTTTGCATTGGCGTTTTCCCGTCTTGCTCAGCGGCTGCAAGCCGCCACAGTGGAGTCCATCCATTGCCTGCCGGGTTTCCCAGGAAATGAAGCCCCATTTTGCCGGTGGAATACCTTCCGTGAGTGCAACTCACACCTGTTGTGAAAAAAGATACGCCGCATCAATATTTTCAAAAGATATCTTTTGCTATGTTTTTAATAGCTGCTGGCGCTTTATGGATGAGCGCTGGAGTCCTATTTTCTTGTATTTTGTGCGCCGCGACAGCTGCCTTGGGATCCCGCAGAATCGGTAGATGCCCGCTTTGACGGGCGAGGGCCTCCAAGCCAGACTTGTCCAATCATCCAGATCAATATTCCCCCTGGAGGGTTCTCCATGGTGTCCCTTTTATCGCACGGCCGTTATCGCCCTTGGTTGGCGGGCTGCGCCGTTGCGGTGATGGGCTTCATCGTTAGCTATTGGGCAGTGCTTCAGCAACTTGAGTCTGTGGGAATCATTGAGCAGACCCGCTTTACCCAAGAGGCCAAGGCGTTCACAGACGCGCTGGGTCAGCGCGTGGCAGCGAACACCGAAATCGTTTTTGGCTTGCATAGCCTTTTTTCCTTGAATCCATCGCTGGGGCGCGCTGACTTTGATCGGGTGGTGACGGAACTGGACGCGGCGCGGCGCTATCCGGGCGTGCGCAATCTGGCCTTCACCAAGCACGTGTCGCGCGAGGACAAAGCCGCCTACGAAGAGTCGGTTCGCAACGATCTGTCCCTGGCGCCCGCGCACAGAGCCTCATTTGCGATCCGCCCCGCAGGCGAGCGGGACGAATATTTCGTCGTGCACTACATCTGGCCGATGCGCAGCGATGCCGAGATGCTGGGGCTGGACATCAGCGCCCAGCCCGCCAACCTGGCCTCCATGCATTTCAGCCGGGACAGCGGCCGTCCGGTGGCGTCCGCCCCCTTCGACCTGATTCAAGAGCGCAACCATCGTACGGGCTTTGTCATTCGCATTCCGGTGTTCGGCCCGCCACAGCCGGGCAGCGCGACGCAGCGTCCGTTTCTCGGGGCGGTCGCGGTCACGCTCCGGGTGTATGACATGGTTCGCGCTTTGCAGTCACAGGGCTACCTACAGGGGCTGTCGGTGGCGATTGAAGATGCCGGTTCTGTGCGTGTGCCGGCGCAAGAGGGTACCAGCCGCTCGTTGCTGGAGCACACCGCTGAGGTGCTTGCGGGTGCTCGGCCTTTGACCAGAGAGCTCGAAGTGCACAGCCGCCTGTGGCGACTGACTTTTCTGCCCACGCAGTCCCTGCTGTCGCCCTCAGAGCAGCGGCTTCCCTGGGTGGCGGGCGCGGCCGGGGGCATCGTTTCTGTGCTGCTCGGGTTGCTGACCGCCATGCTGGTGCGCCAGCGCACCATCGCCTTGGGCCAGGCCAAAGCCTCGGACCATGCCCGCCGCCAAAGCGAGGAGCGTTTTCGCGCCTTGTTCAACCAGGCCGCCGTGGGTGTGGCCCAAGTCGATTCCCACACAGGGATCATCCAGCGCATCAACCAGCGGTACTGCGACATCATTGGATACTCGCCCGAAGAGCTTGAGGGCCGCAGCTTGCGCGAAATCAGCCACCCTGACGACCAGCCTGCGGGGTTCGCGCAAATGGAGCGACTCAAGGCTGGGGACATCGCAGAGTTTCGTATCGAGAAGCGGTATTTCCACAAAAACGGGCGCGAAGTGTGGGTGGACCTGACGGTAACACCCATGTGGTCGCAGGGCAGTAACCCGGACTATCACATCGCCATGGTGCAAGACATCACCGCGCGCAAGCAGATGGAAGAAACGCTGCGCGGCAATGAGCAGCGGCTGTTGAACATCCTGCGGCGCTTGCCGGTGGGCCTGTGCCTGGTGCAGCGCGATGGGCGCATGAGTTTTCGCAACGAGCGATTTGTGGAGATCTGCGGTTACACCGAGGAAGACATCCCCACGGCAGAACAATGGTGGCTGAAGGCCTACCCTGACGTCGAGCTGCGCGCACGCCACCGTACAGCCTGGAGCAGTGCGTTGACGAAGGCGCACAAGTCGGATGGTGCCATCCCGGCAGCGGAATATTCCATCCAATGCCGGGATGGACAGCAGCGCACGGTCGAGATTGCGGGCGTGCTGGTGGGGAACGACCACCTGCTGACCATGGTGGACCTGAGCCAGCGCAAAGCCGCTGAAGAGGAGATTCGTTACCTCGCCTTCTACGACCCGCTGACGCGCCTGCCCAACCGGCGCCTGCTGATGGATCGCCTGCAACAGGCCCTGGCCACCAGCGCCCGGCATCAGCGCAGTGGTGCCTTGCTGCTGCTGGATCTGGACAACTTCAAGACCCTGAACGAAACCCAGGGCCACGACCGGGGAGACACGCTGCTGCTGCAGGTATCGCACCGCCTGCGCGCCTGCGTGCACGAAGACGACACCGTGGCCCGGCAAGGCGGGGACGAGTTTGTGGTGGTGCTGGAAGACCTGGGCGATACCCGCGAGGAAGCTGCCGCGCGCGCAGAAGAAGCCGCGCAGAAAATTCTGCTGGCACTGCGTGAGCCCTACACGCTGGGTGGCGAAACGCACCACAGCTCGCTCAGCATGGGCATCACCATCTTCAGCGGTATGCGTGAGACGGTGGATGAGTTGCTCAAACGGGCGGATTTGGCCATGTACCAGGCCAAGTCTGCCGGCCGGGATACCCTGCGCTTTTACGATCCCCAGATGCAGGCCGCCGTCAGTGAACGGGCGGCGCTGGAGCTGGACATGCGCGCAGGCCTGGCGCAAGGGCAGTTTGAGCTGTACTACCAGCCCCAGGTAGACAACGGCCGCATTACCGGCGCCGAGGCCCTGTTGCGCTGGCGGCATCCGCGCGATGGCTTTGTGTCACCCGCCCAGTTCATCCCGCTGGCGGAGGAGTCGGGCCTGATCCTGCCCATCGGTGAATGGGCGCTGCAAGCCGCCTGCGAGCGACTGGCGCTGTGGGCGCAGCAGCCGGCTCTGGCAGGGCTGACCCTGGCGGTGAACGTCAGCCCCCGCCAGTTTCACCAGAGCCGTTTTGTGCCGCAGGTGCTGGCGGCCTTGGCCCGGGCGGGGGCGGAAGGCAGCCGCCTCAAGCTGGAGATGACGGAAGGTTTGCTGCTGGCCGACGTGGAAGACACCATTGCCAAGATGTCCACGCTGCGCAGCTACGGGGTGGGCTTCTCGCTGGATGATTTCGGCACCGGCTACTCCTCACTGGCTTACCTGAAGCGGTTGCCGCTGACCCAGCTCAAGATCGACCAGAGCTTTGTACGCGACGTGCTGACGGATCCCAATGACGCCGCGATTGCCCGCACGGTGGTGGCACTGGCCAACAGCCTGGGGCTGGATGTGATTGCCGAGGGCGTGGAGACTGAGGAGCAGCGTGCCTTCCTGGCCCGCAACCATTGCCACAGTTGGCAGGGCTACCTGCTGAGCAAGCCCATCCCTGCCGCAGATTTCGAACAACTGGTGCGCGAATACAACCAGGGCTGATGCCACGGGTAATGGCCGTTCGAGCAAGCGCTTGTGCAAGCGGTATGGCGTGTAGCGCCGTGGTGACGAATGAAGGTAGGGCTTGCGTCAGTTTGCCGCAAGCACATTATGAATAATTATGAATTCAAAACTTGGAGCCAATAGTGCACGCGCTTTTT
>NZ_CAXIAK010000094.1:0-12522 GCF_964021665.1 uncultured Acidovorax sp. | reverse complement strand
CGAGCGCTTTGGCGGCCAGGTCAACGACACCCTGGGTATTGAGAACTACATCTCGGTGCTCGAAACCGACGGCCCCAAGTTTGCCGCTGCGCTCGAAGCCCACACCCGTGCCTACGACGTGGACATCATGAACCTGCAGCGCGCCGAGAAAATCATCCCTGCCGCCCAACCCGGCGGCCTGATCGAAGTGCAGCTGGCCAACGGCGGCACGCTCAAGTCCAAGACGGTGATCCTGTCCACCGGCGCGCGCTGGCGCAACGTGAACGTGCCCGGCGAGGCCGAGTACAAGAACAAGGGCGTGGCCTACTGCCCGCACTGCGACGGCCCCTTGTTCAAGGGCAAGCGCACGGCCGTGATCGGCGGCGGGAATTCGGGTGTTGAAGCGGCCATTGACCTGGCTGGCGTGGTGGCCCACGTCACCCTCATCGAGTTTGCCGACCAACTCAAGGCCGACGCGGTGCTGGTGAACAAGCTCAAGAGCCTGCCCAACGTCACCATCCACACCAACGCGCAGACCACCGAAATCACCGGTGCCGATGGCAAGGTGAACGGCCTGAAATACAAGGATCGCGCCACCGGCGAAGAACACCTGGTGCCGGTGGAAGGGGTGTTCGTGCAGATCGGCCTGGTGCCCAACACCGAATGGCTCAAGGGCACGGTCGAGCTCTCCAAGTTCGGCGAAATCGTGATCGATGCCAAGGGCCACACCAACGTGCCCGGCGTGTTTGCCGCCGGCGACTGCACCACGGTGCCTTACAAGCAGATCGTGATTGCAGCGGGTGCCGGTGCCACCGCCGCCCTGAGCGCGTTCGACCACCTGATCCGCACGCCTGCAGCGGTTTGAGGTAAAAATGGCCTGCAGCGCTTGCTGAATAAGCGCCAGAAGCTATAAAAATAGTAGCAAAGCCTGGGCCGCGAAAGTGGCCCAGGCTTTTTTCTTGGGTGCGGCTTCTGTGGGTTGCTCGTGTTGAGAGCAAATCACCCTGGAAGCGAATCAGCATAAGCGCAAGGCGCTATCAAAAAAATAGTAACTTGCGCTGGCCGCTGCGGTCCCGAAGGGGGCTTTAGTACATCAGCCGTTCGGGCCGCACTTCCTGCAGGATGGTGGTGGCGATCTCTTCGATGGACTTGGTGGTGGTGGACAGCCAGCGGATGCCGGAGCGGCGCATCATCGCCTCGGCCTCAGCCACCTCGGCGCGGCAGTTCAGCAGGCTGGCGTACTTGGAGTTCGGGCGCCGTTCGCTGCGAATCTCGGCCAGCCGCTCGGGGCTGATGGTCAGGCCAAAAATCTTCTTCTGGTAGGGCACCAGCGCGGGTGGCAGCTGCTTGCGCTCAAAGTCTTCAGGGATAAGGGGGTAGTTGGCCGCCTTCAGTCCGAACTGCATGGCCAGGTACAGGCTGGTCGGGGTCTTGCCACTGCGGCTCACGCCCACCAGGATCACGTCAGCCCCCGCCAGGTCGCGGTTGCTTTGGCCGTCATCGTGCGCCAGGCTGAAGTTGATGGCTTCGATGCGGTCGTTGTATTCCTTGCTGCGGCTCACGTCCGAGAAGCGTCCCACGCGGTGGTGCGACTTGATGCCCAGCTCTTCTTCCAGCGGGTGCACAAAGGTGCCAAACATGTCCAGCAGCATGCCCTTGCAGCCGTCCTGAATCACCTTGAGCACTTCCATATCCACCAGCGTGGTGAAGACGATGGGCTTTTTGCCCTCCACCTCGCCGGTGTGGTTGATCTGGCGCACCACCTGGTGGGCCTTGTCCACCGTGTCGATGAAGGGCAGGCGCACATGGCGGGGCTTGAATTCAAACTGGGCCAGGATGGCGTTGCCGAACGTCTCCGCAGTGATGCCGGTGCCGTCTGACACAAAAAATACAGTTCGCGAGTGCATGGGGGCCCTTTTTAAAAGCGTCAGCCCTTTGCCAGAAGCAGGGGCCTACAATTGCCGCAATTATCCAAATTCTCACCATGCGTACCGTCGGCCTACAACCACAACGACAAAGCTGCAGCCTGCGCATGGCCGCTTGCCAGAGGCCACGACGGGCCTGGCATGCAGACCCGGTTTCAACTTCTGGAGCTTTCCCATGTCTGCACTTTTCAGCCCGACCGCCCTGGTCGTACCGTTTGAAAACCTGAGAATGACCGACGTCGAGGTCGTTGGCGGTAAAAACGCCAGCCTTGGCGAGATGATCTCCCAACTGCCGCAAGGCGTGCGCGTGCCCACGGGCTTCGCCACCACCGCCCACGCGTTCCGCGAATTCCTGGCCTACGATGGCCTGGCCGACAAGATCAGCGCCAAGCTCAAGAGCCTGGACACCGAAGACGTACGCGCCCTTGCGCAGGTGGGTGCCGAAATCCGCGCCATGGTCGAAGCACAGCCTTTCCCGGCTGACCTGCAAAAAGCCATTGCCGACGAATTTGCCAAGCTGAGCGCGGGCAACCCCAACGCATCGTTTGCCGTGCGCTCGTCTGCCACGGCTGAAGACTTGCCCGACGCATCGTTCGCTGGCCAGCAGGAAACCTTCCTGAACGTGGTGGGCATCGACGAAGTCATGCACAAGATGAAGGAAGTGTTCGCGTCGCTGTACAACGACCGTGCCATCTCCTACCGCGTGCACAAGGGTTTCGAGCACGACGTGGTCGCCCTGTCGGCCGGCGTGCAGCGCATGGTGCGCTCGGACCTGGGCGCGGCCGGTGTGATGTTCACCATCGACACCGAATCTGGCTTTGAAGAAGTGGTGTTCATCACCAGCAGCTATGGTCTGGGCGAAACCGTGGTGCAGGGCGCCGTGAACCCCGACGAGTTCTATGTGCACAAGCCCATGCTCAAGGCTGGCAAGAAGGCCGTGATTCGCCGCAACCTGGGCTCCAAGCTGATCCAGATGGTGTTCTCTACACCCGAAGAAAAGGCAGCCACCCGCAAGCTGGTCAAGACCATTGACGTGCCTGCTGAGCAGCGCAACCGTTACTCGCTGACCGATGCCGACGTGGAGCAACTGGCCCACTACGCGCTGGTGATCGAGCAGCACTATGGCCGCCCCATGGACATCGAGTGGGGCAAGGACGGCACCGACGGCCAGCTCTACATCCTGCAGGCGCGCCCTGAAACCGTGAAGAGCCAGGCCAAGGACCAGGCAGAACTGCGCTACAAGCTCAAGGGCCACGGCACGGTGCTGGCCGAGGGCCGCGCGATTGGCCAAAAGATTGGCACCGGCCCTGTTCGCCTGGTGCACAACATTTCCGAGATGGACAAGGTCCAGCCCGGCGATGTGCTGGTGACCGACATGACCGACCCCAACTGGGAACCCGTGATGAAGCGCGCGAGCGCCATCGTCACCAACCGCGGTGGCCGCACCTGCCACGCCGCCATCATTGCGCGCGAGCTGGGCATTCCTGCCGTGGTGGGATGTGGTGACGCGACCGAGCGCCTGAAAGACGGCACGCTGGTCACGGTCAGCTGCTCCGAGGGCGACACCGGCAAGATCTACGACGGCCTGCTCGAAACCGAAGTGACCGAAGTGCAGCGCGGCGAGATGCCCCCCATCAAGACCAAGATCATGATGAACGTGGGCAACCCCCAGCTGGCATTTGACTTTGCCCAGCTGCCCAACGCTGGCGTGGGCCTCGCCCGCCTGGAGTTCATCATCAACAACAACATTGGCGTGCACCCCAAAGCCATCCTGGACTACCCCCAGATCGACGCCGACCTGAAGAAGGCCGTGGAATCTGTGGCCCGTGGCCATGCGTCGCCCCGCGCTTTCTATGTGGACAAGGTGGCCGAGGGCGTGGCTACCATCGCCGCCGCTTTCTGGCCCAAGCCCGTCATCGTGCGCCTGTCGGACTTCAAGTCCAACGAATACCGCAAGCTGATCGGCGGCAGCCGCTACGAGCCAGAGGAAGAAAACCCGATGCTGGGCTTCCGCGGTGCGGCCCGCTACATCAGCGAAGACTTCGGCGAAGCCTTTGCCATGGAATGCGAAGCGCTCAAGCGCGTGCGCAACGACATGGGCCTGACCAACGTACAGGTGATGGTGCCGTTTGTGCGCACGCTGGGCCAGGCCGAGCGTGTGACCCAGCTGCTGGCCACCCATGGCCTGGAGCGCGGCAAGGACGACCTCAAGGTCATCATGATGTGCGAAGTGCCCAGCAACGCCATCCTGGCTGAGCGCTTCCTGCAGTTCTTCGACGGCTTCTCCATCGGCTCCAACGACCTGACCCAGCTCACCCTGGGTCTGGACCGTGACTCGGGCCTGGAATTGCTGGCGCAGGACTTCGACGAGCGCGACCCGGCTGTCGAGGTGCTGATCCACCAGGCCATCAAGGCCTGCCTGGCCCAGGGCAAGTACATCGGCATCTGCGGCCAGGGCCCCAGCGACCACCCTGACTTTGCACAGTGGCTGGCGAAGGAAGGCATCTCTTCCATTTCGCTGAACCCTGACAGCGTGGTGGCCACCTGGCAGCAACTGGCCGGCTGACGCCTGGCCAGCGGGGCGGCGCATGAGATCGCAGGCGTGAGGGATTTCTGATCCATGCGACCTTCCGCGCTACGCCCCCAGCAAACTCCGCCCCGCGAGCCCGAACTCGCGGGGCCTTTCCCTCCCGATCTGCACGACGTTCGCCACCTGTGGCTCAAGGCAGTCCTGCTGGCTGTTTGGGTGCTGGCGTCGTTTGTCGCCACTTATTTCGCTCGCGATCTGCAGGACATCGTGGTGGGCGAATGGCCTTTGGGCTACTGGATTGCCGCCCAGGGGGCGGTGCTTGTGTTCATCGCCATCGTGGTGGTGTACGCCTGGGCCATGAGCCGGTTCGAGCGGCAGGACGCCCAGGCCGCGAGTGCCGCATTGGCCGAAGGGGCTCACCCGGCGGAGCACCGCCGTGGCTAACCAGGCCCGCCGCAGGCGGGGTGTGCGTTTGCCCGCATGGCTGCGGCCTCACCAGTTTTTCATCTTGTACGTGCTGGGGGTGCTGGGCTTCCTGGCACTCATGACCTGGGCCGAGCACCAGGGGCTGTCGCGCCACTGGATCGGTCCGATCTTTCTTTTCCTCACCGTGATGGTGTACGCCGGCATCGGTGTGTATGGCCGCACGTCAGATTCCGACGAGTACTACGTGGCAGGCAGGCGCATACCGCCCATGTACAACGGCATGGCGACCGCCGCCGACTGGATGAGCGCGGCCTCGTTCATCAGTCTCTCGGGGGCACTGTACTTGCAGGGGTTCTCGGGCACTTCGGGGCAGGCTGGCGGGCTGGCCTACCTGCTGGGGTGGACGGGCGGTTTTTGCCTGGTGGCGATGCTGATTGCGCCACACCTGCGGGCCATGGGCCTGTACACCGTGCCCGATTTTTTCCATGTGCGTTTTGGCGGGCGCTGGCCGCGCAGCGTTGCGGCGCTGGCGGCGGTGCTGTGCTCCTTCACCCATGTGGTCGCGCAGATCTACGGTGTCGGGTTGATCGCTTCGCGCCTGACGGGGGTGCAGTTCGAGATCGGCATCATGCTCGGCCTGGGGGGCGTGCTGCTGTGCTCGTTCCTGGGCGGCATGCGCGCCATCACCTGGACGCAGGTGGCGCAGTACGTGGTGCTGCTGCTGGCGTTTTTGATTCCCGTGTCGTGGCTGGCCTACAAGCAGTTGGGCAACCCCATGGCCCCAGCCGTTTATGGTGAGCAGATCAGCAAGATTGCAGAGCTGGAAACCCAGCTTCTTGACTCGGCGGCAGAGCACCAGGTGGTGCAGGCCTACCTGCGCCGCGCCAAGGAAATGGAGGCGCGCCTGCAGGATGTGGAAGGGGCGCTGGAGCGTGAGCGCGAACTGGGGCGCGAGCGCATTCGCCAGTTGCGTGCGCAAAACGCCGATGTGGGGCTGATCGTTTCAGCCAGCCGCGAACTGGCCGCCTTGCCGCGCGACGCTGCCTCTGCCCGCGAGCGCTGGACGCGTGAAATGCACGAGAACTACGAGCGTGCCAAACCGCTGGGTGGCCTGCCGCCGCACAGCCAGGCCTATGCGGGCGACCCCAACGGCACGCCCGAAGAGCAGCGCGAATACGAATTGGCTCGCCGCAACTTTCTGGCGCTGATGTTTTGCCTGATGGTGGGCACGGCAGGGTTGCCGCACCTGCTCACCCGCTACTACACCTCGCCCACGGTGGCGGGCGCGCGGGCCTCGGTGGCGTGGTCGCTGTTTTTCATTGCCTTGCTGTACCTGAGCGCGCCCGCCCTGGCGGTGCTGGTGAAGTTTGAGGTCATGCAGAACCTGGTGGGCAGCAGCTTTGAAGCCTTGCCCAACTGGATGGCCCAGTGGGCGCGCGTGGACAGTTCCCTGTTGTCCATCGAAGATGTGAACGGCGACGGCATCGTGCAGTTTGGCGAGATTCGACTGGGCGCTGACCTCATCATGCTGGCCACCCCCGAACTGGGGGGGCTGCCTTATGTGGTGTCGGGCCTGGTGGCGGCGGGGGGGCTGGCAGCGGCGTTGTCCACAGCTGATGGTCTGTTGCTCACCATCAGCAATGCGCTGGTGCGTGACCTGTACTTCCGCGGCACCAAGCGCGATGCATCGCCCGAGCAGCGGGTGATCTTGACCAAGTTCACCCTGCTCACGGTGGCCTTGTCGGCAGCCTTCGTGGCAGCGCTCAAGCCGTCAGAAATTCTGACCATGGTGTCCGCCTCGTTCTCGCTGGCAGCTTCGGCTTTTGTGCCAGTGATGGTGCTGGGTATCTTCTGGCGCGGCACTACGCGCAAGGGGGCCGTGGCGGGTATGCTGGCGGGCCTGGGGGTGGCGGTGTACTACCTGCTCTCACACGTACCTACCGTAAGGGCTGCGCTGCCCGGCTGGCTGTTGGCCGATGGTCTGTGGTTTGGCATCCAGCCCATTTCGGCCGGGGTGTTTGGGGTGCCGGCCGGTTTTGTGGCGGCAGCCGTGGTGAGCCGCATCACCCGCCCCGCGCCCGTGCCCACGGGCGTGCGCCTGGAAATCTGAACCAATAGCCTTTTGGGACGGGGGCTTATGGATAAACCCCGATACCCAATTGTCACCAATTGTGCCAATCTGTGGGCAGGGCTGTGGTCAGTGCTGCAGTCCGTTCATTTCCAGGAGCCCCATGGTTTTCGTCAAAACGCAGGCAGGTCAAGAAGCATTGAAAGATCGGCACGGTGGCCTGTCGTCCAGGCAACGCTCTGCGTTCATCTTGTTCGATGGCAAGCGCACCCTGAGCGAGGTGCTGGCTGCCACCGCCGCCATGGGCATCACCCAGGACGATGTGCAGACCATGATTGCCCAGGGCCTGCTGGCCCCGGCCGGCGGGGCTTCACTGTCGCCAGCGGCCGACCCGGGTGCAGCCAGCATGGCTCCCCCGGCGGCAGCGTCGGGTTCTGGTGAAACCGCCCGGCCCTCACAGCAGCGCTACAAAGACGCTTACCCGGTGGCCACAGCCATGACAGCTGCCATGGGCCTGCGCGGCTTTCGGCTCAATCTGGCGGTTGAATCCGCCTCCAGCTTTGAAGACCTGGCCGCTTTGGCGCCGAAGATCAAGGAGGCAGTGGGAGAGAGCAAATACGAGCCCTTGCGCAAAGCCCTGTTTGGCTGAGCTGACGTTGCGGTCTGGACCGGCCCTGGTACAGCGCCCATGAAAAAAGCCAACCCGATGGGTTGGCTTTTTCGCGTTTGGCGAAGTGCGCGGGCGGCTCAGCGAACCTTCAGCAGTTCCACATCAAACTTGAGCGTGGCGTTCGGGGGGATCACGCCGCCAGCGCCGCGGGCACCGTAACCCAGGGCTGCAGGAATGATCAGCGTGCGCTTGCCGCCAATCTTCATGCCCTGCACGCCTTCGTCCCAGCCCTTGATGACCATGCCAGCGCCCAGAGAGAACTCGAACGGGTCGTTGCGGTCGCGGCTGGAGTCGAACTTGGCACCTTGCTCACCGTTGTTGTACAGCCAGCCGGTGTAGTGCACCGACACGTTGTTGCCCTTGGTGGCTTCGGCGCCTTCGCCCACAGTGGTGTCTTCGTATTGCAGGCCAGAGGCGGTGGTGGTGAGGGCCATGGTATGTCCTTTGCTATTGAAATGGTAGCTAGTGGCGCTTGCTGGACAAGCGCTAGAGGGTGTTTTTGCTGAAACCGACTGCCCGCGATGGGGCAGGTGTTCTTTCAGGCGGCTTTTTTGGCCCGGCCGGCGACCCAGCGGGTGGCAAAGGCTTGCACATCGTTCAGGCGCTTGAGCAGGTCGGCCCCGGCGGCGGTCACGGTGTAGCCGTCAGCGCCATGGTCCAGCAGGCCAGCTTCGCGCAGTTCCTTGATGCGGGTGTTCAAGGTGTTGGGGGTGATGCCGCCCACGCTGTCTTGCAGCAGGCGGAAGGTTTGGGGGTGCCCGTCGCGCAGGGCCCACAGCACGCGCAGCGCGTAACGGCATTCGAGCCGTTCGAACAGCTGGTGGATGGCGGCGTTTTCTTTGGAGCTCATGGATGCTTCTCCTTGCGCGAGGTATTGGATCGGTTATTTGGGAGCAGGGCGCCGGGGCGGCCCGCCAATGCGCTCAGACTATAGCGCGGAACCCATTTTGCTACAAGTTTGGTAGCTCACAAGGCAATGTGCATATGCCGTAGACCGGTGATTTTGGGGCTTGTTTTTAGCAGGATTTTGCAGGGCACTGGGCCCCCGTGCAGGGTGGTTTAGCCCCTGGCTGGGGGTGTGGTGCGAAGGCTACGCCAGCGCCTCTGGCGCCTCGTGGGCCGATGCGCGCGCCAGGTGCTGCACCAGCAGTTGGGCCGCAGGCGAAAGGGCCTGCTCGTCGCGGTAGCAAATCGCAAACCGGCGCTGCGCCCACGCATCGCTGAGCGGCACGACGCGCACCGGGGCGGTCTGCGCAAACGGCGCTACCACCTCGCGCGGCACCACGCTGATGGCCAGGTTGGCCTGCACCACGCGCAGGGCCGCGTCAAAGTTGGACACCAGCACCCGGTGGGCCAGCGTCTTGCCTTCCACCGCCGCTGCGCGCGCCAGCAGCACCTGCACCGCGCTCAGGGCGGGCATGCTCACAAATTCGTAACCCAGCACATCGGCAAAGCGCACGGTGGGTAGCTGCGCCACGGGATGCGACTCGTGCGCCACGATGGCCAGGTGGTCGCTGCGGTAGCTGCGCGTTTGCAGGCCGCTCAGGTCGGCGGCGTCCCAGCAGATGCCGATGGACGCGCTGCCCTCGCGGATGCCCTGCACCACGTCGGGGCTCACCCGCTCTTCCATGCTGATCTGGATGCTGCGGTGGGCCGGGTCTTGCAAGAACGCTGCCACATCATCGGCCAGCGATTCGGCCATGACCGAGGCCGTGACCAGCATGCGCACATGGCCCCGGGTGCTGGTGGCATACGCGGCCATGTCGCGCTCGATCTGCCCCGCGCTGGCCAGCATGGTGCGGGCATGCTCCAGCAGTGTTTCGCCCGCCGGGGTGGGCACCACGCCCCGGCGCTTGCGCAGCAGCAGGGGCGTGCCCACGGTGTCTTCCAGCTGGGCCAGCCGCTTGCTGATGGCCGAGCCCACGATGGACTCCTGCTCGGCCACCCGCGCAATGCTGCGCTGGTCGCACACGGCGGCAAACAGGCGCAGGGTCTGCAAGTCCAGGTCGCGCATGGCAAACCTCCAGGGTTGTGATGTTCCGTTTGGGAATGTTACGGCTTCCGAAATGTATTTTTTGATTCATTCGGGAATTTTTAGAATCTTGCCCAAACCCACCCCAAAGAGACATCCTGTGCACACCTCACCGATCCCATCCGACCAGCAGCCCCCGGTGGTCCGCGCCATCGTCCGCGAAGTCGGCCTGCGCGACGGCCTGCAAAGCATCGCCACGGTGGTGTCCACCGCGCACAAGATCGAATGGATCAACGCTGCCTACGCCGCCGGCCAGCGCGAGATCGAGGTGGGCTCCTTTGTGCCAGCCCGGCTGCTGCCCCAGCTGGCCGACACGGCCGAGGTCCTGGCCCACGCCAAAAAGTTGCCCGGCCTGGTGGCCTCGGTGCTGGTGCCCAACATCAAAGGCGCCGAGCGCGCGCTGGAGAAGGGTGCCGACCTGATGATCGTGCCCCTGTCCGCCAGCCACGCCCACAGCCTGGCCAACCTGCGCAAGACCCCCGACGAGGTGGTGGCCGAGGTGGCCCGCATTCGTGCTGCCCGCGATGCAGCAGGCAGCGCCACGCTGATCGAAGGTGGCGTGGGCACCGCCTTTGGCTGCACGCTGCAGGGCGAGGTGGCCGAGAGCGAAGTGCTGCGCCTGATGCAAGCCCTGCTCGACGCCGGTGCCGACCGCGTGAGCCTGGCCGACACCGTGGGCTTTGCCGACCCGGCCAGCGTGCAGCGCCTGTTTGCCAAGGCCCGCGCCCTGGTGGGCGATCGGCTGGCTTGCGCGCACTTTCACGACACGCGTGGCATGGGCCTGGCCAATGCCTATGCCGCCTGGCAAACCGGCATCACCCGTTTTGATGCCTGCCTGGCGGGCATTGGCGGCTGCCCCCACGCGCCCGGCGCCAGCGGCAACGTCACCACCGAAGACCTGGAATACATGCTGCAGCGCATGGGCGTTACCACGGGTGTGGATGTGCCCGCGCTACTGGCACTGCGCCATCGCGTGGCGGGCTGGCTGGCAGGCGAGACCCTGCACGGCGCCCTGTGGCAGGCGGGCCTGCCCCGCCACGCACAGCCCACCCTGGCCGCTGCAGCGGTTTGATTTCTGTATCGTTCGCCCATGACAAGTACCACCTCTCCTTCCCCGTCCGAATCGCCCAAATCGTCCGCACGCCCCTTGCCCCTGGCCGGCCTGCGGGTCGTTGAATTCACCCACATGGTCATGGGCCCCACCTGCGGAATGGTGCTGGCCGACCTGGGGGCCGAGGTCATCAAGGTCGAGCCCGTGGAAGGCGACCGTACCCGCCACCTGCTGGGCGCGGGTGCGGGCTTCTTCCCCATGTTCAACCGCAACAAGAAAAGCATTGCGCTGGACCTGCGCAACCCCGAAGGGCTGGAGGTCGCCCGCAAGCTGGCAGCGTCGGCCGACGTGGTGGCGCAAAACTTCAAGCCCGGCGTGATGACCAAGTACGGGCTGGATTACGCGGCGCTCTCGCAGCTCAACCCCCGCCTCATCTACGTGAACCACACGGGCTTTCTGGCCGGGCCTTACGAGCACCGCACCGCGCTGGATGAAGTGGTGCAGATGATGGGCGGGCTGGCCTACATGACGGGCCGCCCGGGCGACCCGCTGCGCGCAGGCAGCAGCGTCAACGACATCATGGGCGGCATGTTTGGTGCCATTGGCGCCATGGCCGCGCTGATGCAGCGCGGCATCACCGGGCGGGGGCAAGAGGTGGACTCGGCCCTGTTCGAGAACAATGTCTTCCTCGTCGGCCAGCACATGATGCAGTACGCCGTGACGGGCCAACCCGCCGCCCCCATGCCCGACCGCATTTCCTCGTGGGCGCTGTACGACGTGTTCACCGTCAAAGATGGCGAGCAGATCTTTCTGGCGGCCGTGAGCGATGCGCAGTGGGTCACCTTCTGCGACGCCATGGGCTATGCCGACCTGAAGGCCAACCCGCAGCTCACCACCAACAACGACCGCGTGCGCGCCCGCCCCACGCTGATGCCCGACCTGCGCCAGCGTCTGGCAAACCACAGCGCGGCCGAGCTGGCCGCCATTTTTGAAAAGCACGGCCTGCCGTTTGCCCCCATCTCGCGGCCCGAGCAGTTGCTGGACGACCCGCACCTCAACGCCACCGGCGGCCTGGCCGACATCACCCTGCCCGATGGCGAGCGCGCCGGGCAAACCGCCCGCACCACGCTGCTGCCCCTGGCCATGAACGGCCAGCGCCTGGGCGTGCGCCTGCAGCCCCCGGTGCTGGGCCAGCACACGGCGGACTTGATGCAAGAGCTGGGCTACACGCCCGAGCAGGTGCAGGCCCTGCAGCAGGCGGGCGCCGTGGCCTGAGAGGTACTACGGGCCGGTACTACGGGTCGGTACGACGGGCCGGTACAACGGACAGACAGAGCCCTGCCAGCCCCTGATTCACAACAACAACGGAGACAAGACCATGACGACACCCACCTTCCAACCCACAGGCTCTGGGCACCCCGGTGCAGGCGACAGCGAGGCATCTTCCGCGCTGGCATCCCCCGCCCGGCGCCGCGTGCTGTGCTTGGGCGCGGCTGCCCTGGGCGCTGCCGCGCTGGCACCCGTGGGCCTGGTGCGGGCCCAGAGCCTGGGCGACCGGCCCCTGCGCATCATCCTGCCGCTGTCTGCGGGCTCGGGGGCGGATGGCTCCATCCGCGCCATCAGCAACAGCCTGGCCAAGGCGCTGGGCCAGCCCGTGGTGATCGAGAACCTGCCCGGCGCGGGTGGCATCACCGGCACCACGCAGATCGTGCGGGCGCATGAACCTGCTCGCCTACTATTTAGATCGGAGGTGCAGCGCTATGGACTTCAGTGACTAGACCGGATGGTTTGCCGTGTTCGGCCTGATAAAAAAAAACGGGGCGTTTAATCGCCCGATTTCA
>NZ_CAXIAK010000093.1:0-12582 GCF_964021665.1 uncultured Acidovorax sp. | reverse complement strand
CAAAATGTGGGACACAGCACCAGATTGATGAAGGGCTTGGGAAGGTTCCTGCCAGATCCTTAGACACAACCTTAGCCACGTATAGATTGCAATACTAAGTCGAAGTTCTCAACAACGAAACAACCCGTCTGACGTTTGAACTACTGGCGTAGCACTTGAATTTGCATGCGCAGAATATGCCGAACTATCACTCGCAGAACACGAGACATCGGGTCAATCGACAAGTGATGTAGACCAACGTTGCGACCGTGCCACCCTCCTTACGGGCTGTACAGCGCAGAGGGGATGGGCGATGATAGGATGCCCTGCTGTCCCATAACGTACTAACGGCTAAATGGCTACCGCTGATATTGCCCCCAAAGACGCTTCTGCAATCGCTCTTCCCGGCCTAGGAAGGGCCTTAATGTCTGCGGGCAAGCTTACGCAGAAAGCAGCCGAGGAAATTTACCAAAAGTCACAAATTGGTCGGACAAGCTTTATTGCCGAACTGACGGGGTCGGGGGTGGTGTCGGCAGCCGACTTGGCACATACGGTATCTGCAGTTTTTGGAGCTCCACTACTGGATTTGGAAGCCATTGACCCTCTGCGATTACCGAAAGATTTATTGGATGCCAAGATTTGCCAAGCCTACAAAGTCGTAGTACTAAGCAAACGTAGCAACCGCTTGATTGTTGCGACGGCGGACCCAACAGACCAAGAGGCGGCAGAAAAAATCAAGTTCACCACCCAGATGGGCGTGGATTGGATTATCGCAGAATATGACAAACTGAATCGCCTAGTGGAGGCCACAACCAAGTCCGCCTCCGAGTCCATGGAAAGCCTGACCAGTGGCGATTTTGAATTTGATGAATCAGTTGCCGAAGAAACTCCCGAGGTTATAGATTCAGGAGCCAACGAGGTTGAAGATGCCCCCGTTGTTAAGTTTCTTCATAAGATGCTTTTGGATGCTTTTAATATGCGGGCATCTGATTTGCATTTTGAACCTTACGAGCATCAATACCGAGTGCGTTTTCGTATTGACGGTGAGCTGAAAGAAATTTCATCCCCTCCTATCGCAATTAAAGATAAGCTAGCTTCACGCATCAAGGTCATATCCAGAATGGATATTTCAGAAAAGCGAGTCCCTCAAGATGGACGAATGAAGCTCAAGGTAGGCCCAGATCGGGTTATTGACTTTCGGGTGAGTACGCTGCCTACTTTGTTTGGCGAAAAAATTGTAATTCGTATTCTTGACCCCAGCAGTGCAAAGCTTGGCATTGATGCTTTGGGGTATGAACCCGAAGAGAAAGAGCGACTATTACACGCGATTGGTCGACCATATGGCATGATTCTTGTCACGGGACCTACAGGCTCAGGTAAAACCGTATCTTTGTATACCTGCCTGAATCTATTAAACAAGCCAAGTGTAAATATTGCTACCGCGGAAGATCCTTCTGAAATCAATCTACCCGGTGTTAACCAAGTTAATGTCAACGAAAAGGCTGGACTTACGTTTGCCGTCGCACTGAAATCATTTTTACGCCAAGATCCCGACATCATCATGGTGGGGGAAATTCGAGATTTGGAGACAGCTGATATTTCCATCAAAGCGGCACAAACGGGTCACTTGGTGCTATCCACACTCCACACCAATGATGCCCCAACTACACTGACACGCATGCGGAATATGGGCATCGCCCCGTTCAATATTGCATCCAGTGTGATTCTTATCACTGCTCAGCGTTTGGCAAGACGCCTATGTCCAGCCTGTAAAGCCCCAGCAGATGTTCCTCACGAGACACTCGTGGAAGCGGGATACCGCGAAGAAGATTTAGACGGATCCTGGGTAACCTACAGAGCTGTCGGATGCCCCGCATGCAACAACGGCTACAAAGGGCGCGTGGGGATCTACCAAGTCATGCCAATTTCAGAGGAAATTCAGCGCATTATTCTGCGTGATGGCAGCGCACTCGAAATAGCAGAACAAGCGCGGAACGAAGGAGTACGCTCCTTGAGAGAGTCCGGTTTACACAAAGCTCGGCTTGGGCTCACTTCCCTCGAAGAAGTGCTTGCCGTGACTAACGAATAATAAAATTCAGACACACAGGGAAAAATCTATGGCCACGGCAGCATCGAGAGACATCAAGGAATTTGTCTTTGAATGGGAGGGAAAAGATCGTGCAGGTAAAGTGGTGCGCGGAGAAATCCGGGCTGTAGGCGAAAATCAAGTCCAAGCGACACTTCGCCGTCAAGGAGTTTTCCCTACAAAAATAAAGAAGCGACGCACCCGCTCGGGGAAAAAGATCAAGCCTAAAGACATAGCGCTTTTTACTCGACAACTGGCAACAATGATGAAAGCTGGAGTTCCATTGCTTCAGTCTTTTGACATCGTTGGCCGAGGCAATACAAACGCAAGCGTTACAAAGCTTCTTAATGACATTCGCTCGGATGTTGAAACGGGAACATCTTTGAACGCAGCGTTTCGCAAGCACCCCATGTATTTTGATAGTCTCTACTGCAATCTAGTAGAGGCAGGAGAGGCAGCAGGTATTTTAGAAGCATTACTTGATCGCCTAGCCACCTACATGGAAAAAACGGAGGCGATTAAGTCTAAAATCAAATCGGCTCTAATGTATCCTGCATCAGTCATCATTGTTGCTTTTGTAGTTGTAACAGTGATTATGATATTTGTTATTCCAGCATTCAAAGAGGTATTTACCTCTTTTGGAGCCGACCTACCCGCACCAACACTTTTCGTGATGGGAATCAGCGAAGTTTTCGTGAAATGGTGGTGGCTCATTTTTTCAATAATTGGCGGCGGATTTTATTTTTTCTTTCAAGCATGGAAAAGAAATGAAAAGATGCAGAAATTCATGGATCGATTTTTATTAAAAATGCCCATTTTTGGGGCACTGATCGATAAATCTTGTGTTGCACGATGGACACGTACATTGGCAACCATGTTTGCAGCAGGCGTTCCACTGGTTGAAGCACTAGATTCGGTAGGAGGCGCATCAGGCAACTCTGTCTATGCAACAGCGACAGAAAAAATTCAGCAGGAAGTATCTACAGGCACCAGCCTCACCGTAGCTATGGACAACGCGAAGATATTTCCGTCGATGGTCATTCAAATGTGTGCTATCGGTGAAGAGTCCGGATCCATTGATCACATGCTGGGGAAGGCTGCTGATTTTTACGAAGCGGAAGTTGACGAGATGGTTGCAGGCCTCTCCAGCCTGATGGAACCCATCATTATTGTTTTTCTCGGCTCTTTGATTGGCGGAATCGTAGTCTCCATGTACCTCCCCATTTTCAAATTGGGTCAGGTGGTTTAATGGATTTCGCTGTGTTGCCAGCCGCTGGGTTGGCAGGTTTGCTGGGATTGCTCGTTGGTAGTTTTTTGAATGTGGTGATTTACCGATTGCCCAAGATGATGGAACGTCAATGGGCGGCGGAAATTACCGCTTATCAGGCAGAAAAAGAGAACAGCCCATCAAGAACAGAAGAGCCGCCCCCCGCGGAAGCGTCCTTCAATCTCATGGTTCCTCGGTCAGCGTGTCCGGCATGCGGGCACCAGGTTGCTTGGTACGAAAACATCCCTGTCGTCAGTTACCTGTTTCTGCGCGGTAAGTGTTCAGGTTGCGCGACGCGGATCAGTGCGCGGTATCCGCTGGTGGAACTTTTGACCGGGGCACTTTTCTTTTTTTGCGTGCATCGCTGGGGTCCCACCCCCACAGGATTGGCTTGGTGTGGTTTTTCAGCGGTTTTGATTGCGCTTGCTTTCATTGATTGGGACACCACGTTGCTGCCTGATGATTTGACCTTGCCACTCTTGTGGGCGGGTCTGCTGGCTGCCGCGTTGCAGTGGATTCAGGTGCCGTTGTTCTCGTCCGTGATGGGGGCTGCGGCTGGCTACCTGTCCTTGTGGCTTGTCTATTGGGGCTTCAAGTTGGCCACGGGCAAGGAGGGGATGGGGTACGGCGACTTCAAACTGTTTGCCGCTTTGGGCGCCTGGTTTGGCTGGGAGGCCTTGGTCCCGATCATCCTGATGTCCTCCGTGATTGGGGCGATTGTCGGTATTGGGCTCAAAGTTTTCAGCAGCTTGCGCGAGGGGGGCTACATTCCTTTCGGACCGTTCCTGGTAGGTGCTGGGCTGACCGCAATGATCGCCAGCCCCAAGACGATGCTGGATATGGTGTTGCGGACGTTTGGGCTGTAAATGCGCGGGCGCGCCTCAAGAATTGGCCTTACTGGGGGCATCGGCAGCGGCAAGTCCACTTTTGGAGCGTTGCTCCAGAAGCGCGGAGCAGCCCTCGTGGATTCCGATCAAATCGCCAGACAAGTCACCGGGCCCGGGGGCGCAGCCATCGCCGCGATTGTTCAGCGCTTTGGACCTGAGTTCGTGGACGATACGGGGGCGCTTGACCGAGGGCGGATGCGAGAGTTGGCGTACTCGAAACCTGATGCACGAACAGCGTTGGAAGCCATCGTTCACCCCCTGGTGTCCTTGCACAGCAGCCAGCAAGCACAGGCGGCAGAAGATGCGGGAACGCGGGTCATTGTGTTTGACGTCCCGTTGCTGGTGGAGTCTGGCCGTTGGGTGCAGCGGCTGGATGCGGTGATCGTGATCGATTGTCCGCCTGCTGTGCAGATTCAGCGCGTGATGAGCCGAAGTGGTCTGAACCGGAGCACTGTCGAGGCGATTTTGGCTGCCCAATCTCCCCGCAACATTCGGCGCGCATCGGCCGATATCGTGGTTCACAATGGTGATAATTGCACGCTGGCCGATCTTCACAAGATGGCGGAACAAGTAGCCACCCGGTTGGGGCTATGATGTTCCTCAATGCATAAAAGCACCTGCCGGTTGGCGTTTTCAAGCCTTCGGCGCCAGGCCCAACCCACTGCGCCCAGGAACCTGCCAGCGTGATCCTTTACGAATACCCTTTCAACGAACGACTCAGGACATACCTCCGCCTGGAGCAATTGTTCCGGCGGCTTGGAGAGTTGATTCCCAGGGCCCATCCCCTGGACCACCATTACGCGTTGGTCACCATGTTTGAAATCATGGATGTGGCGGCCAGAGCCGATCTGAAATCGGATGTTCTCAAGGACATCGAAAAGCACAAGCATCAGCTGGACGGCTACCGTGGCAATCCATCCATTTCCGAGGCGGCTCTGGATGCGGTGATTGCGCAGCTGGACCGTTGTTTTGCTGCGCTGAACAGCCAATCAGGCAAGGCTGGCCATGCGCTCACCGAAAACGACTGGCTGATGAGCATTCGCAGCCGCGTAGGCATTCCCGGCGGTACTTGCGGGTTTGACCTGCCTGCGTACTACGCTTGGCAACACAAGGATGCCGCTTACCGGCAAGAGGCTCTTCAAGGCTGGGCATCGACGCTGGCCCCACTGGCCGAGTCTATCTATGTGCTGCTCAAACTCTTGCGCGACTCTGGCGTGCCACAAAAAGTGGCGGCCGAACGGGGTCAGTTCCAGCAAAACCTGCCGGCTGGCCGCACGTTTCAACTGCTGCGGCTGCGCATTGATCCCTATTGCGGACTGATCCCTGAAATCAGCGGCAACCGCCTGATTGTCTCCGTGCGCCTGATGAAGCAAGAGGCGGATGGGCGGCTGCACGCTTGCACCGACGACGCTGCGTTTGAACTGACGCTGTGCGCTTGATTCCAGGCTTTCCGCCGCGCAAGCTTCTTGAAGAATTCCAACATGGCATCCAGCAACACCCCTAGCGAACCATCAGGCCAAGGAGCGGCCCGCACCGTGGTGTGCCCGACCTGCGGTGGAGACAGCGTTTACAGCCCTGCCAACCGCTACCGGCCGTTTTGCAGTGAGCGCTGCAAGCAAATCGATTTGGGTGCCTGGGCCAGTGAAGACTTTCGCATGCCCGCAGAAGCGCCTCCGGCAGACGCTCAGTACGGCGACCCGCGCCTGGAGCATTGACACATAAAATGTGGTGCTAGCGCTTATCTAGCAAGCGCCAGCAGCTACAAAATCAGGAGCAAATCAAGCAAGCTGCTCCTGCTCCAGCCAATCAAGAACTGGATAGGCCCCTGGCAGCACAGGCTCGACCGTCAAAGGGAAGGTCTGCCAGGCCATGGATTGGCCCTCACGCATTTCAAACTGACCAGTCCATTCCCGAACCTTGCACCAGTGCAAGCGCACCAGGGCATGCGGGTAATCATGCTCGGTTACCTTCCAGACGCTGGCCGCAGCAATGGTGATGCCCAGCTCCTCTTCCAGTTCACGGCGCAGCGCCTGCTCTACGGTCTCACCCGCTTCCAGTTTGCCTCCCGGAAATTCCCAGTACCCTGCGTACGGCTTGCCCGGTGGGCGGGTGGATAGCAGCATGGCGCCATCTTCACGCAACAGGATGCCGACGGCGACCTCGGTGTGCTTGCGGGGTTCAGCCATGGCAGAGCCCTCCACGTGGGAAGTGCCCCTTAACGCAACCAAGCCTCATAGCCGCCCCGCGTAGTCGCGTGCGAACTGGTAGGCCACGCGCCCGCTGCGCGAGCCGCGCTCCAGCGCCCACACCAGGGCCTCGGGTCGTGCCGCTTCAATCGCCGATGCGGGCACACCAAGGGATGCAAGCCACTGGGCCACGATGGTCAGGTACTCATCCTGGCTGAAGGGGTAGAAGCTCACCCACAGTCCAAAGCGTTCCGACAGCGAAATCTTCTCTTCCACCACCTCACCCGGATGCACTTCACCATCGTCCGTGTGCGTGTAGGTGCGGTTTTCCGACATGTATTCGGGCAAAAGGTGGCGCCGGTTGCTGGTGGCATAGATCAGCACGTTGGGGGTGGCGGCAGCCACCGAACCGTCCAGAATGGACTTGAGTGCCTTGTAGCCCGGCTCGCCATCTTCAAAGCTCAGGTCATCGCAGAAGATGATGAACTTCTCAGGACGGTCGGAGACAACATCGACGATATCCGGCAGGTCCGTCAAATCGGCCTTGTCCACTTCAATCAGGCGCAGGCCCTGGCCCGCGTAGGCATTCAGGCACGCCTTGATAAGGGACGACTTGCCTGTGCCGCGCGCGCCCGTCAGCAGCACATTGTTGGCGGTTTTGCCTTGCACAAACTGCAGGGTGTTGCGCTCGATCTTTTCCTTCTGGCCATCGATTTCTTTCAGATCAGCCAACTGCATGGACGCCACATGGCGCACAGGTTCCAGCGTGCCGTGGCCGCTGCTGCGCTTGCGGTAGCGCCAGGCAATGGCCTGCGACCAATCGGGCGCACCCAAGGGCTGGGGCAGCACCGATTCGATGCGGGCGATGAGCTGCTCAGCCCGCTCCATCAAGCGTTCAAATTTTTCATTCATTTTGGCATCCAGCGCTTTACCATCAAGCGCAAGCAGCTATAAATTTAATAGCAAATCAAGACCGGTAGTCGGCGTTGATCGTCACGTAGTCGTGGCTGAAGTCGCAGGTCCACACGGTGTCCGATGCATCACCACGGCCCAGCACCACGCGCACGGTGATCTCGCTTTGCTTCATCACACGCTGGCCATCCTCCTCGCGGTAGGCAGGATTGCGCCCACCGCTCACGGCCACATGCACATCGTCCAGGTACAGATCGATACGGGTCTGGTCCAGATCGGCAATGCCGGCATAGCCCACCGCAGCCAGAATGCGGCCCAGGTTTGGGTCGCTGGCGTAGAAGGCTGTCTTCACCAGGGGCGAGTGGGCGATGGCATAGGCCACCTGGCGGCACTCTTCACCGTTCTTGCCGCCTTCCACGCGCACAGTGATGAACTTGGTCGCCCCCTCGCCGTCGCGGACGATGGCCTGGGCCAGCTTTTGCGCCACATCCAGCATGGCAGCCAGCAGGGCCTGCCCTTCGGCGCTGTTCAGCGAAGTGATGGGTGCGTGGGCTGCCTTGTTGGTGGCTACCACCACGAAAGAATCGTTGGTAGAGGTGTCGCCATCGATCGTCACGCGGTTGAAAGAACGGTCTGCCAGATGGCGTGCCAGTCGCTGCACAACCGATGCATCCACGCAAGCATCCGTTGCCAAAAAGCCGAGCATCGTCGCCATGTTGGGGCGGATCATGCCTGCGCCCTTGCTGATGCCTGTGATGGACACGGTGGCACCACCGACCTGGGCCTGGGCGCTGAACGCCTTGGGCAGGGTGTCCGTGGTCATGATGCCTTCGGCCGCACGCGCCCAGTGGTCAGCCTGCGCATCAGCCAACGCGGCGGGCAGACCGGCTTCGATACGCTCAGTGGGCAAGGATTCCATGATCACGCCGGTGGAGAAAGGCAACACCTGCTCGGGCGCCACGTTCAGCAAGCCCGCCAGGGCCTGGCAGGTAGAGCGCGCACGCGCCAAGCCATCCGCCCCCGTGCCGGCGTTGGCGTTGCCAGTGTTGATGACCATGGCGCGCACGCCTTTGCCTGCGGCCAGATGCTCGCGGCTCACTTGCACCGGCGCTGCGCAAAAGCGGTTTTGCGTGAAGACGCCAGCCACGCTGGCCCCTTCGTCCAGCAAAAACACCGTGAGGTCCTTGCGATTAGCCTTGCGGACGCCCGCTTCGGTCACGCCAATACGAACACCCGCGATGGGATGCAGGTCAGCCGCCACAGGGGCCAGAAGATTTACAGGCATAGAGTGCTCTTTCAAGAAAACTGCGAACGATTATGCGCAAAGACGAGGGTACAAATGAAAACACGGGCCGCAGCCCGTGTTGAAAACTAAGCAGCTATCAGGCCAGCTTGCCGTGGCACTGCTTGTATTTTTTGCCACTGCCGCAAGGGCAGGGATCATTGCGCCCCACGCGCATGCCTTCAAAGGCCGCGGCATCGATACCGCTACCGGCATCGCCGGAAGTGGTTTCGGCCTCGCCAGTCTCGGTGGGTGCGGTGTAGGTCATGTTGGTGATGTGCTCAGCACGGGCCTCCAGCTGCTGGGCCGCCTCGTCCAGCTGGGCAGAGGACTGCACTTGCACCGTCATCAAGATCTTGGTGACTTCGTTCTTCACTTGATCGATCAGCTGGCGGAACAGCTCAAACGCCTCGCGCTTGTATTCCTGCTTGGGCTGCTTCTGGGCATAGCCACGCAGATGGATGCCCTGGCGCAGATAGTCCAGTGCGCTCAGGTGGTCACGCCAGTTGGAGTCAAAGCTTTGCAGCAGCACTGCACGCTCGAACTGCGTGAAGTTCTCACGCCCCACTTGTGCCACCTTGGCTTCAAAAGCAGCATGCGCCAGCTTGACAACATGCTCCAGAATTTCCTCGTCGGTGATGGACTCTGACTGACTCACCCACGCTTGCAGCTGCACGGAAACCTGCCATTCGTCGTTGAGGATTTTCTCCAGCGAAGCCAAGTCCCACTGCTCTTCCACAGACTCAGCGGGCACATACTGGCGCACCAGATCTGTCATGCAGTCCTCGCGCATCGCGGCAATCACGTCCGTCAAATCCGACGAATCGAGGATGTCGTTGCGCTGCTGGTAGATCACCTTGCGCTGGTCATTGGCTACGTCGTCGTATTCCAGCAGCTGCTTGCGGATGTCGAAGTTGCGGGCCTCGACCTTGCGCTGGGCAGATTCAATGCTGCGCGTCACGATGCCCGCTTCGATGGCTTCGCCATCGGGCATCTTCAGGCGGTCCATGATGGCCTTGACGCGGTCGCCCGCGAAAATGCGCATCAGCGAGTCATCCAGGCTCAGGTAGAAACGTGAAGAGCCTGGGTCGCCCTGGCGGCCGGAACGGCCACGCAACTGGTTGTCGATACGGCGAGACTCATGGCGCTCCGTCGCAATGATGCGCAGACCGCCCAGTGCCTTGACCTTTTCGTGGTCAGCCTTCCACTGTTCGCGCAGCGCTGCCACCTTGGCGGCACGCTCGGATTCGGACAGGGACTCGTCGGCTTCGATGGCTGCCACATCCTTCTCGATGTTGCCACCCAGCACGATGTCGGTACCACGCCCAGCCATGTTGGTGGCAATGGTGATCATGCCCTCGCGACCCGCCTGGGCCACGATATCGGCCTCGCGCGCGTGCTGCTTGGCATTGAGCACCTGGTGCGGCAGGCCCTCCTTGTTCAGCAGCTGGTCGATGATTTCGGAGTTCTCGATCGACGTGGTGCCCACCAGCACGGGCTGGCCGCGCTCGTGGCACTCGCGAATATCCTTGATCGCGGCTTCATACTTCTCGCGCGTGGTCTTGTAGACGCGGTCGAGCTGGTCGTCTCGCTTGCTGGGCCGGTTGGGTGGGATGACCACGGTTTCGAGGCCGTAGATTTCCTGGAACTCATACGCTTCGGTATCGGCCGTGCCCGTCATGCCAGCCAGCTTGTTGTACAAGCGGAAGTAGTTCTGGAATGTGATAGAAGCCAGGGTCTGGTTTTCAGCCTGGATGTTCACACCTTCCTTGGCCTCTACTGCCTGGTGCAAGCCATCGCTCCAGCGACGGCCCGACATGAGGCGGCCGGTGAATTCGTCCACGATCACGATTTCGCCGTTCTGCACAACGTAGTGCTGATCGCGGTGATAAAGGTGGTGGGCACGCAGGGCTGCGTACAGGTGGTGCATCAAAGTGATGTTGGCCGGGTCGTAAACCGAAGCACCCTCGGCGATCAGGCCATGGCTGGCCAGAATACGCTCTGCAGACTCGTGCCCTTGCTCGGTCAGGAAGACTTGGTGCGCCTTCTCATCAACGGTGAAGTCTCCGGGCTTGATGACTCCTTCGCCCGTGCGCGGATCGGCTTCCCCTTCCTGGCGCACCAGCAGCGGAACCACCTTGTTCATGGCAATGTAAATTGCCGTGTGGTCTTCTGCCTGACCACTGATGATCAGTGGAGTGCGTGCCTCGTCGATCAGGATGGAGTCCACCTCGTCCACGATGGCGTAATTCAGCCCTTGCTGCACACGGTCACGGGCTTCGTAGACCATGTTGTCACGCAGGTAATCGAAGCCGTATTCGTTGTTGGTGCCGTAGGTGATGTCAGCGCGATACGCGGCTTGCTTTTCCTCGCGCGGCATGTTGGGCAGGTTGATACCCACCGTCAAACCCAGGAAGTTATAGAGGCGACCCATCCACTGGGCATCGCGATTGGCAAGATAGTCATTCACGGTGACTACGTGCACGCCCTTGCCAGACAGCGCATTGAGGTACACCGGCAGCGTTGCGGTCAGGGTTTTGCCCTCACCCGTGCGCATTTCCGAAATCTTTCCATGGTGCAGTGCCATGCCCCCGAGCATCTGCACATCGAAGTGGCGCATTTTCATGATGCGCTTGGAACCCTCACGCACCACAGCAAAGGCTTCGGGGAGGATCGAATCAAGAGACTCGCCCTTGGCTACGCGATCCTTGAACTCCTGGGTTTTGGCGCGCAACGCGTCGTCCGAAAGCTTCTCATATTCGGGCTCCATGCTGTTGATGCGAGCAACCACTTTGCGGTATTGCTTGAGAAGCCGGTCATTTCGGCTGCCGAAAATTTTGGTGAGGAAATTGGTTGCCATGCGAACAGGTCCGCTCGACACGCTTCAACAACGCTGTCGAACGACCGAAATCCCTAATAAGAATTGAATGCAGGTGGGCTCTTTGCGTGCAAATGCAAGCATTCCGCGGAGAACCCAGGACGGTGGATTTTACCTGCCTACAGGAGGCGCGTTTTGCTGGGCTACCAGGGGGGTTCTGGAGATCGCCGCGACGGTATCTGCAGCCTTGCCAGAACCTGCATTGAAGAATTTTTGAGGATCCTGAAATACCCCTTGAACGAGCACTTCAAAATGCAGGTGGGGTCCCGTAGAACGCCCGGTGCTACCCACCTCTGCGATCTTCTGCCCACGCTTGACCAGATCACCCTGCTTTACCAGAGTGCGGGACGCATGGGCATAGCGTGTCACCAACTGGTTGCCATGATCTAACTCGATCATGTTCCCATAAGCCGGGTGAAACTCTTGAGCAATCACCACCCCACCAGCAGCTGCCAGGATGGGGGTACCAGTATCCGCCTGAAAATCAAGCCCTGTATGCAGCGCCGACTGGCCGGTGAATGGATCCAGCCGCCACCCAAACGCAGACCCGGCCGTGCGCCCTGTCACCGGGGCATGCGTGGGTACCATTTTCTTGCGGATGTGCTGATCAAATAAACGGGACTCAGCTACCGTCATCCAGTCAGATCGCTGGCCAGCCACCCTCTCCAGATCATCCAGGGTGGCTTGCAGCTCTTCGAGCGACAAATTCCGCGCCCCGACCAGCGCACCGCCGCGGCCATCGGCCTTGGGAACCTCTGATGCGGGCAAGCCTGCCAAGCCCATGACGCGCTCGCCCAGGGATTCCAGCTGAACCATACGGGCCTGCATCTCGCCCACGCGCCTGGCCATGGCATCAAGGTTGGCGCGCATGAACTTGTCGCGCTCATCGAACTCGTCTTTGGCAACCAGTTTGACCAGCGCGCCAAACACGGGCCAACCCTCCCGCGCCCCCTTCACAAAAACCCAGTGATAGAGCGACGCAGCAACCAGCAAGAATCCGAGCGCGAGCATGCAACCCACCAGAGCCAGCCGAGCACCCGACAGGTGCAAGGAGCGGGTGCGGGCTCCGCGAGCGTCCGTGATAATCAAATGCACAACAACATCT
>NZ_CAXIAK010000092.1:0-12773 GCF_964021665.1 uncultured Acidovorax sp. | reverse complement strand
TCCAGGCTCAGCGTGTTGGAGATGGTGTCCAGCTGCACCTCATTTTTCTGCACCAGCATCATCAGCTCCTGCACCACAGTGGGCAGAGAGGGTAGGGCGCGCACGTCGCGTGCGAGGGCTTCGCGATCAAGCTTCAAGAGACGGGGTGGCGGGATTTTCATGGCAGCTCAATTCCGCGGTATTCGAAAAGCGCTTTCTTCAGCACATGGGTCTGGCCTTCGGCATCCAGGCGTCGGAACAGGTGGCGCAGCCCTTGTGCAGCCGGATCCACGGCCTCAGTCGGTTGTATTTGCGTACCAGGTGCTGGTGATGCGGCTTCAAGCGTGGTGCTGATGGGTGCAGCAACGGGTGTGGCACTGGGTGTGTCGGGCAGTGAGGGGGCGGAATGGGGTGCCATGGACAAGGGCTGGTGTTTTTGATCGGTGCCGTGTTCGCGCTCGCGTCTTTCGCGTCTTAACAGGGCGTTTCGTTGTCGGGCTGTGGCTGTGCTGGGCTATGGTGGTCCGTCAACACCACCATCAGGCCGCGCGGCGGCGTGGTGTTCAGCACGCGCACCTTGCCGCTCCAGTGGGGGCCCAGCCAGTGCAGGGGCGGCTGGTAAGTGGTTGGGGCGTTTTGGGCTGGGGTCGAAAGTAGTTCCGTCGCCATGGGCGGCAGGGGCTGCTGCAGTACGGCCTCTGCAGGTTCGCCCAGCACGGCAGTGCGGTGGCCCAGAACGTGCTGGGCCTCCTGGTTGGCCAGCACGATGACTCCGTCAGGGTCCACCCCCAGCAACGGCACGGGCACCAGGTCGAGCATGTCGCGCACGGCGTTGGCACGGGCGGCCTCCTGGTCGATTTGCTGCTGCTGGTTGTTCAGCACCATCTCCAGCCGCTCATTGGCGGCGGCCAGGGCCTCGCTGGCCGTGACGACTTCGGTGGCCAGGCGCTTGTTTTCGTCGCCCAGCTCCTTGTGGGCAAAGGCCTCGCGCACATGCACGAGCAGCCGTTCGTCATCCCACGGCTTGGTCAGAAAGCGGTAGATGGCGCCTTCGTTGACGGCGTCGGTGATCGACTGTAGTTCGGTGTAGCCAGAGAGCACCATGCGCACGGTGTCGGGGTACAGCTCTTTGGCGCGGCGTAAAAATTCAACGCCGGTCATGCCGGGCATGCGCTGGTCTGACAGCACCACGTCCACTTCGTATTCGGCCATGCGCTGCAGCCCCTCGGCTCCGCTGCTGGCGGTGACGATGCGGTAGCCCTCGCGGCGGAACAGGCGCCGCAGCGCCGAGACGATGTTGGGCTCATCGTCCACCAGTAGCAGGGTGCGTTCACGTCGGCGAGTGAGCAGGTGGGCGGGCAACGTGATCTTGCTGGCCAGCTGCTGCACGAGTGCATTGGCGTCCACAGGCGGCGACAGCACCGGGCCCTGCATGCGGTCGCAGCCATTGGCAATCAGCAGCGTGAGCTGGCCCGTGGTTTCCACACCGTCTGCCATGACCTTCATCTGCAGGCTGTGCGCCATGTTGATGATGGCCCGGGTGAGCGAGACATCGCCGGTGGCTGCTGTCACATCGGGCACGCATGAGCGGTGCACCTTGATCACATCCACCGGCAGGGTGCGCAGCAGGCCCAGGTTGGTGGCGCCCGCGCCGAAATCGCCCAGCGAAATCTCCAGCCCCAGCCCGCGCAGCTGGTTCAAGGTCTTCACCAGTTCAGGTGATGCGTTGAACAAGGCCTGTTCGCTGATCTCAATGCCGAGCGCTTGCGCTTGAAGGCCGTTGGCCAGAAGGCTTTGGCGCAGCTTGTCCACCATGTCGGGCTGCTGCAATTCCAGTTGCGAGATGCGCAGACACAGGCGCGGTACACGCACGCCCACCTGCTCCCAGGCTCGCAATTGCTGGCAAACGGCTTCACGTTTCCAGTCGCCCAGCATGACGATCAGGCCGGTTTGCATGGCAATCGGCAAAAACTCATGGCCTGGAACACTGCCTAGTGTCTGGCTCGTCCAGTTCATGATGACCTGCGCGCCGGCAATCTCGCCGGTGGTCAGGTCGGCCTGCAGTTGGTAGGAAAGGCTCAGCTCACCGCGTTCTGCGGCATGTCGCAGGCCCGATTCGACGGCCAGTTTGCGCAACGCTGCAGCCCGGGTTTCGGGGGTGAAGATGGCGACCTGCTCGCCCGTGGCCGGAATGCCCATGCGTGCCGTTTGGGCGGCTTCCAGCAGCTCGCTGGCGGTTTGTGCATCGGCCGGAAAGCGCGCCACACCCACGCGCCCGCCAGGAACAATTTCGGCCGCGCCCAGGCGCTCGGGTCTGGCCATGGCCTCCACCACCGCGCGGGCGTGGCGGTAGCCCTGGGGGTCGAGCGCGCTGCTTTCGGGGCTCAGCAAAATTGCAAATTCACCGCCGTCCAGGCGCGCCACGATGTCGCTGGGCTCGGCCAGCGTGTAAAGGCGTGATGCCACGGCCATGGCCATGGCATCACCCGCCCCATAGCCCATGGCCTGCTTGAGCTGGTCCACCTGATCGACCTGGATGGAGAGCAGCAAAAACGGTTGCGGGTCCCACTTGGCGGCGTGCACGGCTGCATCAATGCGGTCGAGCAGTTGCGTGCGGTTGGCCAGGCCCGTGACTTCGTCGTGGTTGGCCAGCTCCTGGATGCGCTGCTCGGCTTCACGCTGGGCGGTGATGTCCTGGATGATGACGTAGCCATGGCGGCGGCCAGAGCCGTCGGTTTCGACCATGCCCCGCTGCAGCACTTCAAGCCGCTTGCCATCGCTACAGACCAGCCGGTGCTGGAACTCGAACGGCTCGTCGGGCAGTGCGCCTTGCCATATCGAGGCCGCATAGCCGCGCTCTTTCGCGGGCAGCCGCTGCAGCAGGCGCCAGCTGGGCACGGCTTTGGGGTGAAAGGGCAGCCCCAGCAGCGTATACAGGCCCTTGGACAGCAAGGCCTTGCCTTGGTCCAGGTCGATTTCTGCCGAGCCGCTGCGGCCCATGGTCTCCGTCTGCTCCAGCATGCGGGCACGCCAGTGCGAAGAAAAAGCAATTTGCGCGCGCTGGGGTTCGTCCACCACGGTGATCAGTTCGGCCCCTTCGGCCAGTGCGGGCAGCACCCGCGCATAGGCACGCCCATTGAAGATGCGGCCCGAGGCAGTTGCACAGCTCACATGCCGTTGGCCGCGGCCTATGCCGAGCAGTTGCGGCCACAGCTCTGGCCACTGTTGCTGCAGCCAGGTGGCAGGGCGCAAGGCGTCTTCAGGGGCAGCCCCGAGCAGTTCGGCAAATCGCGCGTTGATGAGCACGGGCTGGGCACGGATCAGCAGGCAAAGCCCCATGGGCGTCGCGTCGAAGATCCGTTGTTTGAGTTCATCGACAGACGCGCACACCTCGGCGGTGGCGCCGCCTGGCGTGGGGGAAGTTTCTGTCGACAAAGAAGAGGTCGTCGTCATGCAATCTTTCCGGTGCCTGCGTCTGCTGGTGGCTGTCGCTGGAACCCGTGCACCAGCGGTGCGCATGGTTACATTATGTGACGGATTTGCTAAATTTCAAGCATATCTATCAAATAAATGGTTATTTGATAAATGTATCAATTTTTGATATCAAGAAGCATCGACCTTGTCCGCGCGCTCTACGGCAGATCAGCGTGTGCAAGTCGCTGACCGAGTGCCGCGCGGGAGATGATCTTCTGCGGGCCTGTCATGCCTTGGTCATACGCCGCGCCTACAAAGGCGGCGCGTGCTGCCGACCCCCGGCAGCGCAGTCACAACCAAGTAAGCACGATGGCAAAAGATTTCTCCCTGATGGAAGACAGCAACCGTTCTTCCAACCCCAGCATCCATGAGGTGTCAGCCCCTTCGCGCCGCACCTTGTTGCGTGGCGGTTTGGGCGCGTTGGCCGGCAATTTTCTGGCGCCGCTGAGCACGGTGGCCGGTGCGGCTGCGCTGGTGGGTTGTGCCACCCCTGGCTCTGGTGCGGGCCCCCTGCTGGGCTTCAAGAGCGTGGCTCTTTCCACGGCCGACACGGTGACGGTGCCCGAGGGCTACACCGTGCAGGTGATCGCACCCTGGGGTGACCCGGTGGGCATGTCTGGCGAAAACGCCGCGTTCAAGGACGACGCCAGTAACAGCGCCGCCCAGCAGGCAACCCAGTTTGGCATGCACCACGACGGCATCCACTACTTTGCGCAAGAAGGCTCCAAGGTGGGCTTGCTGGCCATGAACCACGAGTATGTGGACCACGGCCTGCTGTTCCCCGATGGCGCCGCCAACTGGAGCCTGGAGAAGGTGCGCAAGTCGCAGGCTGCCCACGGCGTGTCGATCTGCGAAGTGCAGGAAAAGAACGGCAAGTGGGAAGTGGTGACACCCTCGCCCTGGGCACGCCGCATCACAGCCAACACGCCCACCCTGGTCAGCGGCCCCGCCGCAGGCCACGCGCTGATGAAAACCGCGGCCGACCCGCAAGGGCGCTCGGTGCTCGGCACCCTCAACAACTGCGCCAGCGGCATCACACCCTGGGGCACGTACCTCACGTCTGAAGAAAACTTCATCAACTACTTCAGCGGTGGCGACACGCTCAGCGCCCACGAAAAGCGCTGGGGCCTGAAGAAGGGTGGCTCTGGCTACCGCTGGCATGAGTTTGACGCGCGGTTCGACGCCACCAAGAACCCCAACGAGCCCAACCGCTTCGGCTGGATCGTCGAGATCGACCCCAACAACCCCAGTTCCACCCCCGTCAAGCGCACGGCCATGGGCCGGGGCGCTCACGAAGGCGCCACCGTGGCCGTCACGCGTGACAACCGGGCCGTGGTCTACATGGGCGAGGACGCGCGCTTTGAATACATCTACAAGTTTGTGAGCCGTGATGCCATCAAGCCCGGTGGTGCCGCGGCCAACGCCACGCTGCTGGACCATGGCACGCTGTACGTGGCCCAGTTCAACGCCGACGGCAAGGGCCGCTGGATTGCGCTGACGCATGGCGAAGGCCCGCTCACAGCTGCCAACGGCTTTGCGGATCAGGGCGAAGTGTTGATCAAGGCCCGCCAAGCCAGCGACCTGCTGGGCGCCACCAAGATGGATCGCCCCGAGTGGATTGCCGTGGACAAGCAAGGCTGGGTCTACACCACGCTGACCAACAACAGCAACCGTGGCGCAGCCAACCAGCCAGGCGTGGATGCCGCCAATCCCCGCGTGAACAACACGCAGGGCCACATCATTCGCTGGAAGGAAGATGGCGACTTCAGCGGCCAGACTTTTGCCTGGAACCACTTCGTCATGGCGGGCGACCCCTCGCTGCCTCGCGCCGAGGCCAAGGGCAACATCAAGGGCGACATGTTCTCGTGCCCTGATGGTCTGTGGGTGGACGGCCGTGGTGTGCTGTGGATCCAGTGCGACATGTCCACATCGGCCATGGGCAAGGGCGACCTGAAGAACTTTGGCAACAACATGATGCTGGCTGCCGATGTGAACACGGGCGAAGTGCGTCGCTTCCTGGTTGGCCCGGCAGGCTGCGAGGTCACGGGCGTGACCACCACGCCCGACGGCAAGACCATGTTCGTCAACATCCAGCACCCCGGCGAGCCTGCCAATGAGCTGACCGACCCGAAGAACCCCCGTGCCGTGTCCAACTGGCCCGAGAAGAAGGCCAACGGCCGCCCCCGCTCGGCCACCGTGGTCATCCGCAAGGCAGACGGCGGCGTGGTGGGCACCTGACCCGCGCTGGGCGCTGAGTAAAAAAGGGCTGCCCCTTGCGGGACAGCCCTTTTTGCCATTGGAAGGCGGTACGAAACAGCCCGTTCAGGCCGCTACGCCCAGGCCCTTGGCATGGTGCTGCAGGTGGTCGTCGATGAACGTCTGGATGAAGTAGTAGCCGTGGTCGTACCCCGCGTGGCGGCGCAGCGTGAGGGGCTGGCCAATCTGCGTGCACGCAGCCTCGAACAGATGGGGGTGCAATTGCCCTTCCAGAAACTTGTCGGCCAGGCCCTGGTCGATGAGGATCCCGCCAGGGTAGGGCGCCAGTGGCTGGTTCTCCATCAGCACCGTGGCATCGTGCTCGCCCCAACTGGTGCGGTCTGCACCTAGGTAGCCGGTGAACGCCTTCTCGCCCCAGGGGCATTGGGTGGGCGCGCAGATGGGTGCGAAGGCCGAGAGGGTTTTGAACCGCCCAGGGTGGCGCAACGCCAGGGTGAGCGCGCCGTGCCCGCCCATCGAGTGACCAAAAATGCCCACGCGCTGCGCGTCGATAGGCAACTGTGCCGTGCACAGCGGCAGCAGCTCGTCCATCAGGTAGCTTTCCATGCGCCAGTGCGTGGCCCAGGGGGCCTGGGTGGCGTCCAGGTAAAAGCCTGCGCCCACGCCAAAGTCCCAGCTCTCGGCTTCGCCGGGCAGGTTGGCGCCGCGCGGGCTGGTGTCAGGCGTGATCAGCGCCAGGCCCAGCTCTGCCGCACGGCGCTGGGCGCTGGCCTTGATGGCGAAAGTCTCTTCGGTGCAGGTCAGCCCGGCCAGATACAGCAGGGCCGGGACGGGGCCGTGGCTGGCCTGGGGCGGCAGATACACCGCAAATTTCATCGGCAGGCCAATGGCGCCCGAATCATGGCGGTAGAAGCGTTGCTCGCCGCCAAAGCAGGCATGGCTGCTCAACAGTTCCAGATGGGTGGACATGGGGTGCTCACAAAAGAATAGCTGGTGGCGCTTGCCGGATAAGGGTTTCAAGGGCTTTATGCCTTGAATGCTTATCCAGCCAGCGCAAGGCGCTCTTGTTTTTGTAGTGCCTGGGTCAGGCTGCGTACTTCACCACCGAGCGGATGGACTTGCCTTCGTGCATCAGATCGAACGCAGTGTTGATCTCCTCCAGGCCCATCGTGTGGGTCACGAACGGTTCGAGCTGGATCTTGCCGGCCATGGCGTCTTCCACCATGCCGGGCAGCTCGCTGCGCCCCTTCACGCCGCCAAAGGCCGAGCCCAGCCACTTGCGGCCGGTAACGAGCTGGAAGGGGCGGGTGCTGATCTCCTGCCCCGCGCCCGCCACACCAATGATCACGCTCTGGCCCCAGCCACGGTGCGCGCATTCCAGCGCGGCGCGCATCACGTTCACGTTGCCAATGCACTCAAAGCTGTGGTCCACGCCCCAGCCTGTCATCTCCACAATCACTTGCTGGATGGGCTTATCGAAGTCCTTGGGGTTGACGCAGTCGGTGGCACCAAACACCTTGGCCAGGTCGAACTTGGAGGGGTTGGTGTCGATGGCGATGATGCGGCCGGCCTTGGCGAGCTTGGCGCCCTGGATGACGGCCAGACCGATGCCGCCCAGGCCGAACACGGCCACGGTGTCGCCTTCCTGCACCTTGGCGGTGTTCTTCACGGCGCCCAGGCCCGTGGTCACGCCGCAGCCCAGCAGGCACACCTGCTCGGGGTTGGCGTTGGGGTTGACCTTGGCGAGCGATACCTCGGCCACCACGGTGTATTCGCTGAATGTGCTGCAGCCCATGTAGTGGTAGATGGGCTGGCCGTTGTAGCTGAAGCGCGTGGTGCCGTCAGGCATCACGCCCTTGCCCTGCGTGGCGCGCACGCTGACGCACAGGTTGGTCTTGCCGGACTTGCAGAACAGGCACTCGCCGCATTCGGCGGTGTACAGCGGAATCACATGGTCGCCGGGCTTCACGCTGGTCACGCCTTCGCCCACTTCCACCACGATGCCGGCGCCTTCGTGGCCCAGCACCACGGGGAACAGGCCCTCGGGGTCTTCACCGCTCAGGGTGAAGGCGTCGGTGTGGCACACACCGGTGTCGGTGATCTTGATGAGCACTTCGCCCTTTTTGGGCGGGGCGACATCGATCTCGACGATTTGCAGGGGTTCTCCGGCTTTGAAGGCAACGGCGGCGCGGGATTTCATGGGGTGGTCCTTTCAGTCAGTCGGGGGTGGTGGTTTATTTGAGGTATGACCGCAGCAGCGCCAGTGTTTCATCCACGGCCTGCTGCGACGGTGCGGGTTTTTCTGCCAGCGTTTCGCGCACATGGCTGTCCAGCAGGTCGGCCATCAGCCCGTGCACGGCTCCCCGCATGGCGGCCAGCTGCTGCAGGATGGGGGCGCAGTCTGAACCAGCCTCCACCGCGCGCTCCAGCGCCTCCGCCTGGCCTTTGATGCGGCGCAGGCGGGTGATGGCGCGTTGCTTGTCTTCTGCGGTGTGGGGCATGGGGTATTCCGTTCTGGCGCCTCTCAATCGTGGATCAAGAGGTGTACTGGGTGGCAGTATAAATTACCAGCGCTTTAAATATAAGCGCTGGCATGGCACAAAGTGTGGTTACTAGGGGGGAGTACGTGCGTGCCTGTGAAAAAGAGGTTATGCGTTTTGGCGGAGCACGCTGACTCTTCAAGGTATCGGGGGTGAGTTGGGTTGGCGTCCTGGCCCCTCGGGTTGATCCACCTAGCGGCCGGTGCGGGCCTGCGCTGCCGCTACCAGCCCAGCCAGCGTTTCCAGAAATTCCGGGCAGGCCGGGCGGCAATCCCCATGCGGTCCAGTTGATCTTGAAGGCGCGGAAGGTTGCTGGTGGCCAGCAGATCCATGGGGGAGGCGCCATCCACTTCAGACACCCGCAGCGGATCTGCGCCGCGCTGCAAGATGAAGAGCGCCACTTCTTCACGCTGGTTGCGTATGGCTGCCACCAGCGGGGTGGAGAAGAACTCTGGGTGGGCGTAGTTCACATCAATGCCCGCTTCGATGTAGTGCCGCACCAGGCGCATGTCGCCATCACAGACCGCCTGGTAAAAGCGCTTCCAGTCACCTGCGGACATAGGAACTTCCTCTATGTAGGGTTTAGCTGTGGGCAGGGACATAAGCGTCATGCTGGCGCGCTGGTCCCATGGGGCCGGGGGCGGTCAGCGTGTCCAGCGATCCATGTCTGGCTTCTGCCGCAATGGCTGCATTCTGCGGTGCGCTGGCAGCTGGCGCGGTGATGGAAATCCCTTGGAATCCTCGGCGCTCAACACTGCGCTGTGGGCAGTGTCGGCCGTGTGGCTTGGACTGCTGCGTTGCAAAGACTCGCCATCACTGCGGGTGTTACTTCGCTCAACGGCTGGCGGTTCCGAGGGATGCGCGGTGCTCTTGGGCCGCAAGGTTCCTGCCAATCACCCTGGGGTCATTTCCCTGGTCTGAACCCCATCGCAGGCTCAAAAGAAGCGGCAGCAGGCGTAAAAAAGCCCGCAGGGGGCACCTGCGGGCTTTGTGGGGTTCAGGCCTGGGCGCCACGCGCGCCAGGCACTTCACCGATCAGCGCTTGCTGATAGGCAGCACGTCGCGGCGCTCAGCACCGGTAAACAGCTGGCGTGGGCGGCCGATCTTGTACTCGGGGTCGCCAATCATTTCGTTCAGTTGGGCAATCCAGCCCACGGTGCGAGCCAGCGCGAAGATGGCAGTGAACAGCGACACGGGGATGCCGATGGCGCGTTGCACGATGCCCGAGTAGAAGTCCACGTTGGGGTACAGCTTGCGCGACACGAAGTAGTCGTCTTCCAGCGCAATCTTCTCGAGCTGCTTGGCCAGCTTGAACAGGGGGTCGTTTTCCAGGCCCAGTTCCTGCAGCACTTCGTTGCAGGTTTCCTGCATCAGCTTGGCGCGGGGGTCGTAGTTCTTGTACACGCGGTGGCCAAAACCCATCAGCTTCACGCCGGAGTTCTTGTCCTTGACCTTCTCCATGAACTCGCCAACCTTGGCCACGCCGCCGTTGCGCTGGATGTCTTCCAGCATGTTAAGGCAGGCTTCGTTGGCGCCACCGTGGGCAGGGCCCCACAGGCAGGCCACGCCTGCAGCGATGGCCGCGAAGGGGTTGGTGCCCGACGAGCCGCACAGGCGCACGGTCGATGTGGATGCGTTTTGCTCGTGGTCAGCGTGCAGGATGAAGATGCGGTCCAGAGCGCGTTCGAGCACCGGGTTGACCTTGTACTCTTCGCAAGGCGTGGCAAACATCATGCGCATGAAGTTGCCAGCGTAGCTCAGGTCGTTGCGTGGGTAGATGTAAGGCTGGCCCACGCTGTACTTGTATGCCATGGACACCAGCGTAGGCATCTTGGCGATCAGGCGGATCGCGGCGATTTCGCGGTGCTCTGGGTTGTTGATGTCGGTGCTGTCGTGGTAGAAGGCCGACAGACCACCCACCAGACCGGTCAGCACAGCCATGGGGTGTGCGTCACGGCGGAAGCCACGCAGGAAGAACTGCATTTGCTCGTTGACCATGGTGTGGTTGGTCACGCGGCTGGTGAAGTCCTTCTTCTGGGCTTCATTGGGCAGGTTTCCGTACAGCAGCAGGTGGCAGGTTTCCAGGAAGTCGCAGTTCACAGCCAGCTGCTCAATGGGGTAGCCGCGGTACAGCAGCTCGCCCTTGTCGCCATCGATGTAAGTGATGGCGGACTGGGTTGCGGCTGTGGACAGGAAGCCGGGGTCATAGGTGAACATGCCCGTTTGTGCATACAGCTTGCGGATGTCGATGACGTCCGGGCCGATGCTGCCCTGATAGACCGGCAGGTCCACGCTGGGGCTGCCGTTGGAGAACGACAGGGTGGCTTTGTTGTCAGCTAGCTTCATTGTTACTTTCCTTAGGTTTGCCGATGTCAATCCGGTCTAGGGGCGCCCTGCGTTTGTCAGGCCCGCAGGGCAGGGGTGCCGCCACTCAAGCGCAGCATGCTGAGCACTTCGTTCACTTCTGCGCTGGCCAGTGTCTCGTCTGGTTCGCGGCGGCAGAGCAACAGGTCCAGCAGGTCGTTGTCTGCCAGGGCCATGAGCGCCGCCAACCCCTGAGCATGGCGTTGCTTCAGCTCAGGTTCGAAACGTTTGAAGAACTGCTGAATGAACAGGTCGTTCTCCAGCAAGCCGCGCCGGCAGCGCCAGTGCAGCTTGCTCAGTTCGCGCTCTGTCAGCAACTCGTCGGCGGCTGCAGGCGCTGTGGTGGCGATATCGCTCATGGTGAGGCCCTGAAAGGATCAGATGGCGCGGCGCACCATCAATTCCTTGATCTTGCCGATGGCCTTGGTGGGGTTCAGGCCCTTGGGGCAAACGTCCACGCAGTTCATGATGGTGTGGCAACGGAACAGGCGGTACGGATCTTCCAGGTTGTCCAGGCGCTGGGCTGTGGCTTCGTCGCGGCTGTCGGCGATGAAGCGGTAGGCCTGCAGCAGACCAGCGGGGCCCACGAACTTGTCGGGGTTCCACCAGAAGCTGGGGCAGCTGGTCGAGCAGCTTGCGCACAAGATGCACTCGTACAGACCGTTCAGTTCTTCACGCTCTTCGGGGCTCTGCAGGCGCTCACGATCAGGTGCCACCAGATTGTCGTTAATCAGGTAGGGCTTGATCGAGTTGTACTGCTTGAAGAACTGCGTCATGTCGACGATCAGGTCGCGGATCACTGGCAGGCCGGGCAGGGGCTTCAGAACAATCGTGCCCTTGAGGGTGTTCATGTTCGTCAGACAGGCCAAGCCGTTCTTGCCATTGATGTTCATGGCGTCAGAACCGCAGACGCCTTCGCGGCAGGAGCGGCGGAACGACAGCGTAGGGTCTTGTTGCTTCAGCTTGATCAAGGCGTCCAGCAGCATGCGTTCGTGGCCGTCGAGTTCGATCTCGATGGTCTGCATGTAGGGCTTGGCGTCCTTGTCCGGATCGTAGCGATAGATTTGGAATGTGCGCTTCATGATTCTGCTCTCGTGGGGCTACTGTTTAGAACGTCCGGACCTTGGGTGGAATGCTTTCCACTGTCAGGGGCTTGAGGTTGACCGGCTTGTAATCCAGGCGGTTGCCTTCGCTGTACCACAGGGTGTGCTTCATCCACTCCTGATCGTTACGGCCCAGTGGGAACTCTGGGTGGTCGGCAGGATGCTCGTAGTCGTACACGGTGTGGGCGCCACGGCATTCCTTGCGGGCAGCGGCAGAGACCATCGTGGCCTGCGCCACTTCGATCAGGTTGTCCACTTCCAATGCCTCGATGCGGGCGGTGTTGAACACCTTGGACTTGTCTTGCAGAGTGACGCTTGCCACGCGATCGCGCAGCTCGGCAATCTTCTTGACGCCTTCGTCCATGCTGGCCTGGGTGCGGAACACGCCAGCGTGCTGTTGCATCGTGGCGCGGATGTCGCCGGCGAGGGTTTGGGCGTAGGTGCCGCTCTTGGAGCTTTCGAGCTGGTTCAGGCGTTCCAGCGTGCGGTCTGCCGCATCGGCAGGCAGTGGCTTGTGCTCTTTGTTCTTGTTGTTGAACTCAACGATGTGGCGGCCAGCGGCCTTGCCGAACACCAGCAGGTCCAGCAGGGAGTTGGTGCCCAGGCGGTTGGCGCCGTGCACGCTCACGCAGGCACATTCACCCACAGCGTACAAGCCGTTCACCACGGAGTTGTTCACGCCGTTCTTTTGCTCCACGACCTGGCCGTGGATGTTGGTGGGCACGCCACCCATTTGGTAGTGGATGGTGGGAACCACGGGGATGGGTTCCTTGGTGATGTCCACGTTGGCGAAGTTCACGCCGATTTCGTACACCGAAGGCAGGCGCTTGTGGATGGTTTCCGCACCCAGGTGATCCAGCTTGAGCAGGATGTAGTCCTTGTTCGGACCGCAGCCACGGCCTTCCTTGATTTCCTGGTCCATGCAGCGCGATACGAAGTCGCGGGGAGCCAAGTCCTTCAGGGTAGGCGCATAGCGCTCCATGAAGCGTTCACCATTGCTGTTGAGCAAGATGGCGCCTTCACCGCGGCAGCCTTCGGTCAGCAGCACGCCGGCACCAGCAACGCCGGTGGGGTGGAACTGCCAGAACTCCATGTC
>NZ_CAXIAK010000091.1:0-13000 GCF_964021665.1 uncultured Acidovorax sp. | reverse complement strand
TGAGACAGCATTTGCTTCAGGCGGCCCGAGAAGAAACAGACCACCTGGCTTGGACCCACGAGCGACTGCAAGCGCTGGGCGCCCGCCCGAGCTTGCTCAACCCCCTCTGGTTCTCAGGGGCATTTGCCCTGGGCTTTGTGGCTGCCAAGGTGAGTGACCGGGCCAGCCTGGGTTTTGTGGTGGAAACGGAACGCCAGGTGGCAAAACACCTGCAAAGCCACCTTTCCAGGCTGCCCGAGGAAGATGCCGCCTCCCGCGCAGTGGTTGAACGCATGAAACAGGACGAGGAACGGCATGCCGAGGAGGCTGCATACCGCGGCGCCTTGCCCCTGCCCAAAGCGGCTCAGGGCTTGATGCGTTTTGCAGCCAAGGTGATGACAACCACGGCGCACCGCATCTGAGGGGCGCGCCAGGAGACGCCCCTCCTGCAGCCACCTCAGGCCTCTACCAGGTCAAAACCGGTGGTGATCTCGGCCGTTTTGCCCAGCATGATGCTGGCGGAACAGTATTTTTCGTGGCTCATCGCAATGGCACGTTCCACGGCCGCCGCAGGTATGCCCCGCCCCGTTACGGTGAACTGCATGTGGATCTTGGTGAACACCTTGGGGTCGGTGTCGGCCCGCTCGGACGTCAACTTGACGCTGCAGCCCCGCACATCGTGGCGTCCCCGCTTGAGGATCAGCACCACGTCATAAGCCGTGCAACCGCCGGTGCCGGCCAGCACGGTTTCCATCGGCCTGGGGGCCAGGTTTTGGCCTCCATTGGCGGGGTTGGCCGCGTCAGGCGCACCATCCATGACCAAAACGTGGCCGCTCCCGGTTTCTGCGACAAAGCCCATTCCGGACCGGGTACCGGCCGCGGCCGTCCAACTGACTGTGCATTCCATGTGTTTTTCTCCTGGGGATCGCATGGGGGCAGGACCCATGCGTGGTTTTTTTCTTACGGTTTTACCAAGCCGTCCAAAACGGCTGCGAATTTTTGCTGCATCGCAACAAGCATGAGGATACAATTCACCCATGCGCGGTTGTTGAAACAAACAACCAAAAGCAATCAGTACAAACGCTGGTTTGCTCGCTCCGATTGTCTCCTCCATCTCCTCAAAGGATGGATTCAGCCCCAAGCCTCACGGCCTGGGGCTTTTTTTTGCCCCGGGTTTGGTCGCAATGCACCCAGCGCCACCCCAGCCAGCACCGCAGAGACTGTTTAAAAAACAAGCGCCAACCGCCCCCACTATGATGTGTGCCCCGCCTGCTCTGCTGGGCGGGTGATCCTATCGCCCCATGACACAGCCACTCACCCCCGCCGATTACCTGAAAAAAATCCTCACCGCCCGTGTGTACGACGTGGCCGTGGAGTCCCCCCTGGAGCCTGCCAAAAACCTGAGCCAGCGCCTGAAGAACCGGGTGCTCTTGAAGCGTGAAGACCAGCAGCCTGTCTTCAGCTTCAAGCTGCGGGGGGCGTACAACAAGATGGCGCACCTGACGCCTGCACAGCTGGAACGCGGCGTGATCTGCGCGTCGGCCGGCAACCACGCGCAGGGCGTGGCCATGAGCGCCAAGCGACTGGGCGTGCGTGCCGTGATCGTGATGCCCACCACCACCCCACAGCTCAAGATTGACGCGGTGAAGAGCCTGGGTGGCGAAGTGGTGCTGTTTGGCGACAGCTACTCGGACGCTTACGGCCACTCGCTCAAGCTCGAAAAGGAACAGGGCCTGACCTTCGTGCACCCCTTCGATGACCCCGACGTGATTGCCGGACAAGGCACGATTGCCATGGAAATCCTGCGGCAGTTGCAAAGCCTGGGCAGCAACCAGCTCAATGCGGTGTTTGTGGCGATTGGCGGCGGCGGGCTGGTCAGCGGTGTGGCCAATTACATCAAGGCCGTGCGGCCCGAGGTCAGGATCATCGGCGTGCAGATGAACGACTCGGACGCGATGATCCAGTCCGTCAAGGCGCATGAACGCGTCACCCTGCCCGATGTGGGCCTGTTCTCGGACGGCACCGCCGTCAAGCTGGTGGGCGAGGAAACCTTCCGCATCGCTTCCGGGTTGGTCGATGAATTCATCACCGTAGACACCGATGCCGTCTGCGCCGCCATCAAGGATGTGTTTGTGGACACGCGCAGCATCGTCGAGCCCGCAGGCGCGCTGGCCGTGGCCGCCATCAAACAGTATGTGGACACGCACCACACCGAAGGCGAGACCTACGCCGCCATTTTGTGCGGCGCCAACATGAACTTCGACCGCCTGCGCTTCGTGGCCGAGCGTGCCGAGGTGGGCGAAGAGCGTGAAGCACTGTTCGCCATCACCATCCCAGAAGAGCGCGGCAGCTTCCGCCGCTTCTGCGAAGCCGTGGGCGCCCTGCCCGGCGGCCCGCGCAACGTGACGGAGTTCAACTACCGCATCAGCGACGCGACCAAGGCTCATGTGTTCGTGGGCCTGACCACGCGCGGCAAGGGTGAATCGACCACGATTGCGCAGCATTTCAACCAGCAGGGGTTTGAAACGCTGGACCTGACGCACGACGAGCTGGCCAAGGAGCACTTGCGCCACCTGGTGGGCGGCCACTCGACCCTGGCGCAAGACGAGCGCCTGCTGCGCTTTGTCTTCCCTGAGCGCCCCGGCGCGCTGCTCAAGTTCCTGAGCCTGATGCAGCCGACCTGGAACATCAGCCTCTTCCACTACCGCAACCAGGGGGCCGATTACGGACGCATCCTGGTCGGCATGCAGGTGCCCGCCGAAGACACGGCCACGTTCGACGCGTTCCTGGACGCGCTGGGCTACCCCTATGTGGAAGAGACGAACAACCCGGCGTATCGCCTGTTCCTGCGCGCAGGGTCTTGATCAAAATGGCCTCTAGCGCTTATTCAGCAAGCGCAAGCAGCTACTGAATCAATAGCACCCTCAACACAACCGATGCAAGCCCTGCGCCACTACCTGCTGGCTGTGCAGTTCTTCACCCGCATCCCCGTCACGGGGCGGCTGGCTGCGTGGGTGGGTTACAGCCCAGCCATGCTGCGCGCCAGCGCGGCGCATTTTCCGGGCATTGGCTGGCTCGCGGCAGCCTTGTCGTGCGCCGTGTTTGCCTTGCTGCACCTAGGGCTGGGTGCGCAGCAGCCGCTGGCCTCCCTGGTGGCTGCGGTGCTGTGCACCGCAGCCACAGTGATGATGACTGGCGGCTTTCACGAGGATGGCCTGGCCGACGTGGCCGACGGCCTGGGCGGCAGCTACGACCGCGAGCGCGCGCTGGACATCATGAAGGACTCGCGCATTGGTGCCTTTGGCGCCATGGCCCTGGTACTGGCGCTGCTGGCCAAGGTCAGCCTGCTGGCGCTGCTGGGCGCGCACAGCCTGGGGGCGGCGCTGGCGGCACTGGCCGGGGGGCATGTGCTCTCGCGGCTGTGGCCGCTGTTCATCGTGCGGTGGCTGCCGCATGTGGGTGACACGGCCCGATCCAAAAGCAAGCCACTGGCCGACCAGATTTCTCGCGGCGCGCTGGCAGCGGCAGTTTTGTGGTGTTTTTTGCCTCTGGCGCTTGTCTATCAAGCGCATGCAGCTATATTTTTAATAGCGTCCATCACCGTCAGCATGGTGGCCGCTGCGTGGATGGGGCGCTGGTTTGCGCGACGCCTGCAAGGCTTCACGGGTGACTGCCTGGGCGCCACCCAGCAGGTGGGTGAAATCGGTTTTTACCTGGGTGCCGCCCTGGCCCTGGGCGCAGCGCGGTGACACCGGCCGCGTGGTGGCTGGTGCGGCACGCTGCGCCGCAGGTGGCACCCGGCACCTGTTACGGCGCGCTGGATGTGCCTGCCAACCCCCAGGCCACCCAGCAAACAGCACGGCGACTGGCCGAGGCCCTGCCAAGGGGTACGCTGATGAGCCACTCGCCGCTACAAAGATGTGAGCAGCTTGCGCACTACCTGATTGCGCTGCGGCCCGATTTGGCTAGCAACCCCGACCCGCGGTTGCGCGAAATGGATTTTGGCGACTGGGAAGGCCGCCCGTGGGCCGACATTGCGCGTGGCGAGATCGACGCCTGGACGCAGGACTTTGCCCACTACCGCCCGGGGGCCGGTGAGAACCTGCACTCCATGCTCGCCCGTGTAGACGCAGCACGGCGCGAAGCCCTCAAGGCCCTGGAGCAAGGCCGCCCTGTGGCGTGGATCACGCACGCAGGCGTCACGCGCTGCGTGGCGTGGCTGAGCAATCACGGAGGCAAACTGCCGCTATCGCACCAATGGCCGCTGGAAGCGCCAGGCTGGGGAGATTGGGTGATGGTCCGACCCGGTTTGACCGGTGAAGCACCGGTGCAACAGACGTAACGGGTCGTAGAAGAAAAAGCCCGCCTGCCGACCACAGCAAGGGGTGCGCACCGAGAATCAGGCCCGGGGAAAAAGAGAAGCCGTCAGCCCTTGGGAGGCATCTCCAGACGCACCGTGGTGGGGCCATCCACCGACGCCCCCAACGACGCCTGGCGCGGGCCCAGCGACTGCAGCACCAGCCCCGAATCCACCTGCGCGCCCACGCGGAACGGGCGGGCCGGTTTGCCATCCAGAGAGATCAACGCCGCGCCGCCACCGCTGCTGCGGCCTGACAGCACGCCCAGCAGCGCAAAACGACTGGAGGGCGCGGCCACGGCCACCGGTGCCGCAGGCCCGGCGGGCACTGCACCCAGCAGGCGCGCCAGCGCCGTGCCATCCGGCGCAGCCTGGGGCGCGGGGGCCACGGGTGCCGCCATGCCTGAAGGCCGCGAGGACAAACGCAGCCCCCAATAAACCACACTGGCACCCGCAGCGGCCCACAAGACCAAAGTTGCCAGTCGGATGCCCCATTGAGAGTGTGTGTTTGTCACCATGTGGCGATTATGATTCAGCCGATTCGAGACCACCCCGAGAACGCTTGCAGTGAACACACCCTCTTTCTTCTCTCTGCGCCACGCACGCCGCAGCCTGGCCCGTGGCTTCACGCTCATCGAGCTGATGGTGGTGATGGTCATCATCGGCGTGCTGGCCGCGCTGATCGTGCCCAATGTGCTGGATCGTGCAGACGATGCCCGCGTGACGGCGGCCAAGACCGACATCGCCAACATCGTCCAGCAGCTCAAGATGTACCGCCTGGACAACCAGCGCTACCCCACGGCAGAGCAAGGCCTGCAGGCGCTCATCGCCAAGCCTACCACCGGCCCCATTCCCAACAACTGGAAACCTTATCTGGACAAGCTCCCCAATGACCCCTGGGGCCGCCCCTACCAATACCTGAGCCCCGGCATCAAGGGCGAGATCGACGTGATGTCGTTCGGCGCAGACGGGCAATCGGGCGGCGAAGGCAAGGACGCGGACATTGGCAGCTGGCAGTGACGCCACGCACCGCCGCCCTCGCGTGCATGTCCCCGCATCATTGTTGGCTGACCTGCTGATTCCGCCGTGCCCGTGCGGCTGCCTGCCTTGAACCCTTTCCTCACCGCCCGCCCAGCGCGTGGCTTCACGCTGCTGGAGCTGCTGGTGGTCATCAGCATCATGGCGCTGGCGACGGCGGGTGTTTCCATCGCCATGCGCGACAACGGACAGACGGTGCTGGAGCGCGAAGGCGCCCGGCTTGCTGCGCTGCTGGAGTCGGGCCGGGCCCAGTCCCGCGCCACCGGGGCCATGGTGCGCTGGCGCGTGACGGAACAGGGTTTCCGGTTTGAAGGCCTGCCCCCTTCGGCGCTGCCCAGCCAGTGGCTGGACCCGGGCATCATCGTGCGCGGCCAGGCCATCGTGGTGCTGGGGCCTGAGCCCCTGATCGGACCCCAGCAAGTGATCTTGTCGCACCAGCAGCGGCCCGACCAGGCCCTGCGCGTGGTGACCGACGGGCTGCGCCCGTTCACCGTGGAGTCCATGCCATGAGCGCGCAGCGTGCGGCGGGCGGGTTCACACTGGTGGAAGTGCTGGTGGCGCTGGCCATCGTGGCGATTGCGCTGCTGGCGGGCACACGGGCGGCCAGCACGCTGACGAGCAATGCACAGCGGCAGACGGACATCGTTCTGGCCCACCTGTGCGCCGAGAACGAGCTCGTCAAGGCACGCCTGTCGCGCCAGATGCCCAGCGTGGGTGACAGCACCGAGATTTGCGAACAGGCAGGGAGGCAGTTCAGCGTGAGCGTGATCGTGCGCCCCACCCCCAACCCGCAATTCCGGCGCATGGACGCGCAGGTGTTTGATGCCGACACGCCCATCCTGCGCATCTCCACCATCATCGGAAGGAACTGAATGGCCACCCTGCGCCGCTCGGTTTCTTTCATCCATTTACGCAGCCGCCGCTCCAGCGGGGCGGTGCCGTCAGCGCGCGGCTTCACGCTGATTGAGCTGCTGGTGGCCATCAGCGTGATGGCATTGATCGCCATTTTGAGCTGGCGCGGCATTGACGGCATGGTGCGCACCCAAGAGGCCACCCGCCAGCGTGCGGACGAAATGCTGGTGCTGCAGGCAGCCCTGGCCCAGTGGGGTGCCGATCTGGACGCCCTGGCCCCGCTGGCACAGACCACACCCCTGGACTGGGACGGGCAAGTGCTGCGCATGACGCGTCGCAGCTCCGCCATCCCCGACGAAGGCCCCGTGGTCGTGGCGTGGACGCGCCGCGCCACCAACAACGGCGCCCAATGGCTGCGCTGGCAATCGCCCCCCGTGCGCACCCGTGCCCAGTGGCAAGAAGCCTGGGCCCAGGCGGCCCAATGGGCGCGCACACCGGGCGATGCAGACCGACGTTATGAAGTGGCGCTGATTCCCATCGATGGATGGCAGGTGTTCTATTACCGCGGCGGGGCCTGGTCCAACGCACTCTCCAGCGCGGGCACAACGCAAGGCACTGCGCCGGGAGTGGGCCAAGGCGCTGACCCCAGCAGCGCCATTCCCGAGGGCATCCGGCTGCAGCTCACGCTCTCGCCCGGCGGGGCGCTGAGCGGCCAGCTGCTGCGTGACTGGGTGAACCCCGCGCTGGGAGGGCGACGCACATGACCAAGCCCATGGCGCAGCACACCATTGACGAGCCCGCGGGCCGCCGCCGGCAGCGGGGGGCGGCCCTGCTGGCCGCCATGCTCACGGTCACGTTGGTAGCCACCTTGGCGGCCTCGGCCATGTGGCAGCAATGGCGCGCGGTGGAGGTGGAGACAGCCGAACGGGGCCGCGTGCAATCCGCATGGATTCTGGTGGGCGCCCTTGACTGGTCACGGCTCATTCTTGCGTCCGACGGCCGTGCGGGTGGCCCCGACCACCTGGCCGAGCCTTGGGCCATTCCGCTGCAAGAGGCACGCCTGTCCACCTTCCTCGCGGCAGACCGCAACGTGGCCCAGGTGGACGATGCCAGCACTGACACCACGGAAGCCTTCCTCTCCGGCCAGATCATCGATATGCAAAGCCGCCTCAACCTCACCAGCCTGGTCGAAGGCGGGCAGGTACAGGCCGGCGCCCTGCGGCAGTTCACGCGGCTTTTTGAGCGCCTGGGGTTGCCCCCGCAGCAGCTCAACGGCTTGGTGGAAGCGCTGCGCAACGCCCAGGCAGCGCCGGGCAAGGACGATGCCAACGCACCGCTGATGCCGCAAATGGTGTCTCAACTGGGCTGGCTGGGCCTGCCCGCCAGCACGGTGGCGGCACTGGCACCGCATGTCACCATCCTGCCCGTGCGCACCCCGGTGAATCTCAATACCGCCGAGCTGGATGTGCTGTGGGCCGCTATCGACGGCATTGACCTGGCCGGTGCGCAAAAGCTCATCGCGGCACGCGAATCGCGTCACTTCCGCAGGTCAGACGATGTGAAAGAGGTGCTGGGCGCCAACATGCTGTGGGATGACCAGTTGCACGCCATTGCCTCGCGCTACTTTGAAGTGCGTGGGCGCTTACGCCTGGGCCCCTCCACCGTGGATGAGCTTTCGCTGGTGCGAAAAGAAGGTACCGTGGCCACCACGCTGTGGCGCCAACGTGGTGTTTTGGACCGCGATTCCGCCGCAGCCGCGCAGCCTCTGCGCTGACGCATTGCCAGCAGCGCATTACCGTCATGCCAGCCCCCTAAAATGGTTTGCAAAACCTGCCCATGAGCTCTCTGATCCTTACCCTGCCCCTGACGCCACCGGGCATCACCACCACCTACAGCTACGCACTCACATCCGACGGCCACACGGCCGCGGCCCATGCGCACGCGGCTGCCGGTTTGCTGCCCGAGCCATCGCGCCCCGGCGGCGAAGTGGTGGCGGTAGTGCCCCTGGCCGCTCTGTCGTGGCAACGCGTGCAGCTGCCGCCTGGAATTCCGCTGGGGGCCAACCAGCAGCCCCCCCGCCTGCGCTCCATTCTGGAAGGCCTGCTGGAAGACCGCTTGCTCGACGACCCCGCCCAGTTGCACTTTGCCCTGCAGCCTGGCGCCCGCGCTGGCAGCCCGGTGTGGGTGGCCGTGTGCGACCGCAGCTGGCTGCGCGACCACCTGCAGGCGCTGGAGGCAGCAGGCCGACCCGTATCTCGCGTGGTGCCTGAATTTGCCCCCGGCCCCACCGCCAGTGGCGGCACTGAAATCTTTGCCATCGGCACCCCTGACGACCCGCAGTTGGTTCTGTGCGGCCAGGGTGCAGACCACAGCGTCACCATGCTGCCGCTCTCGGCCGCCGTGCTGGCCTTGGCCGGCCTGACGCAGCAAGCCCACGACGATGCTGCCGCCCCCGTGGTGCGCGCCGACCCGGCGGTGGCCGAGGCCGCAGAGCGCACCCTGGGCCGCCCGGTCACGCTGCACACATCCACCCAACGTGCTTTGGACGCAGCACGCGGTGACTGGGATTTGGCGCAGTTCGAGCTGGCCAGCACCGGCCGCCTGCGGGCCATGCGCAAGGCGGGCTCCGCAGCCAGTGCCTTCCTGTATGGCCCCCAGTGGCGCGCAGCACGCTGGGCGACAGGGCTGCTGGCAGCGGCGCACCTGGTGGGCCTGAATGCCTGGGCATGGCAAGAAAAGCAGACCCTGGCGGCCAAGCAAGCGGCCGTGCGCGGCGCGCTCACCACAACGTTCCCCCAGGTCAAGGTGGTCGTCGATGCCCCTGTGCAAATGGAGCGCGAGCTGACCCTGTTGCGCCAGAAGGCTGGCAGCGTATCGCCCCGCGACCTGGAGCCCCTGATGGCCGCTGCTGGCGGTGCCCTGCCCGATGGCCGCGTACCCAGTGCGGTCGAATTTGCGCCCGGTGAACTGCGCCTGCGTGGCGTGACCCTGGCGCCTGATGAGGAATCTGTGTTCAACACCCGACTGCAAGCTGCGGGCTACCGCGCACGGATCGAAGATGGCACCCTGCTGGTGCGCAGCGAGGGCACGCCATGAGCCGCACCACCGCCCTGCAGGCGCGCTGGAAGGCGCTGGCACCGCGCGAGCAGAACCTGGTGCTGGCCGCTGGCGGCATCGTCGCCCTCGCACTGGTCTGGTGGGTGGCCCTGGCGCCCGCGCTGGCCACGCTGCGCCAGGCACCAGAGTTGCACCGCAAGCTCGACCTGCAACTGCAGCACATGCAGCGCCTGCAGGCAGAAGCACAGCAACTGCAAGCCCAGCCACAAACCTCGCCCAGCGATGCCGTGGGCGCGCTGCGCACCGCGCTGACGCAGCGCCTGGGCACTGCCGCGCAAATGAACGTGCTGGGCGACCGCGTGACGGTCACGCTCAAGGCCGCACCTGCCGATGCCACCGCCGAATGGTTGGCCCTGGCGCGCACCAATGCGCGGGCCGTGACGGTGGAGGCGCGGCTGACGCGCAGCAACGCCGCAGCGCCCTCCAATGCCGGCCCGGCCACACTGGGCAACGCCGCCGCCCCTGCCACCCCACGCTGGGACGGCACGGTGGTGCTGGCCCTGCCCGCCCGTTAATTTCTCAATCGCCCAGCCGACGCCCTACGCCGTGTTCAACCGCACCCGATCCAGCCCGCGTTCTGCCGACACTGCCTCTCGCAGCAAGGCACGGTCGCGCTCGCGCGCACTGCCGATGACAGCGGCGCGTGCACCCTGGGGCTGGGCCGTGGCGGGTGCGATGGCAGGGGTGTTGCCCGCGATCGTCGCCTTTGCGCCATCGCAATGGCTGACGCAGCGCCTGGGGGCCGCCACGGGCGGACAGGTGCAACTGACCCAGGCCCGCGGCACCGTCTGGACCGGATCTGCCCAACTCGTCTTGACCGGCGGCGGCGCCAGCCAGGACAGCGCCGCCCTGCCCGGCCGCCTGGAGTGGCAACTGCGCCCGTCATGGAACGGCCTGCGGCTCCAGATCAACGCCACCTGCTGCACTCCACAGCCCCTGCTGGCACAGGTTCGCGTGCAACTGGGGCAGGTGCGCGTGGCGCTGCAAGACAGCCGTAGCCAATGGCCCGCTGCCGTGCTGGCAGGCCTGGGCACGCCGTGGAACACCCTGCAACCGCAAGGGCAGCTGATGCTGCAGACCCAGGGGCTGGAGGCCGTCTGGTCCGCGGGCCGCATGGCCCTGGCCGGGCGCGCCCAGCTTGACGCCATGTCCATGTCATCGCGGCTATCGACCTTGCGCCCCATGGGCAGTTACCGGCTGGAGCTGACGGGCGGCGAAGTGCCCGCCCTGGCCCTCAGCACCTTGCAGGGGCCGTTGCAACTGACGGGCAGCGGCCAATGGGTGAGCCAGCGCCTGCGCTTTGCGGGCGAAGCCTCTGCCGCGCCAGACCGCGAAGCGGCACTGGCCAATCTCCTGAATATCATCGGGCGGCGCAGCGGCGCACGCTCCCTCATCACCGTGGGTTGACCCTATGACGACTTCCATCCTTTCGCCACGCCTGCGTTTTGCTATGAATAGCATAGCTGTCAGCGCTTTCCTGGCGTGCCTTAGCGGCCAAATTCATGCACAAACTGCGGTAGGCACGGGCACCAGCAGCGTGCGCGCCGGGGAGCCGGTCACGCTCAACTTCGCCAATGCCGAGATCGAAGCCGTGGCCCGCACCATGGCCACCATCACCGGGCGCAACGTGGTGGTGGACCCCCGCGTCAAAGGCCAGCTCACGCTGATCACCGAACGGGCGGTGCCGCCCATGGCCGCGTTCCAGCAATTCCTGGCGGCGCTGCGCCTGCAAGGCTTCACAGTGGTGGAGTCTGCAGGTTTGTACAAGGTGGTGCCAGAAGCCGATGCCAAGCTGCAGGGCGGCAGCGTGAGCGTGTCGCAGGGCGGTGCGACGGGAGGGCCTGCCGGTGGGCAGATCGTCACGCAAATCTTCAAGCTCAACTTTGAAAACGCGGCCAATCTGGTGCCGGTGCTGCGCCCGCTGATCAGCCCCAACAACACCATCAACGTGAACCCCGGCAACAACTCGCTGGTGATCACCGACTATGCCGACAACCTGCAGCGCCTGGCGCGCATCGTGGCGGCGATGGATGTGTCCAACGCCACCGACGTGGAGGTGATTCCACTGCGCAATGCGATTGCGGCCGATTTGGTGCCGCTGGTATCGCGCCTGATTGATGGCGGCAGCAACGGCGCAGCGCCAACTGCCGTGCAGGGGCAAACCGACAACGCCTTCAAGACCACGCTGCTGGCCGAGCCCCGCAGCAATTCGCTGATTCTCCGGGCCGCCAACCCTGCCCGCGTGGCCATGGTGCGTTCGCTGGTCGAGAAGCTGGACCAGCCGCCAGCACCCGGCAGCAGCGCATCCACCGGCAACATCCACGTGGTCTACCTGAAGAATGCCGACGCCACCAAACTGGCCACCACCCTGCGTGCGGCCATGTCCAGCGCCAGCGGCGCGGCCACCACGAGCACAGGCGGCAATGGCTCGTCCACGCCCAGCACCACCACCGGCATCACCAACACATCGATGCTGGGCAGCGGCACCAGCAGCAGTTCCGCAGGCCTGGGCTCTGGTACCGCTCTGGGGGCTGGAGCCGGCAGCAGCCATACCAACAGCAACCAGCCTTCCACCGGCGGACAGATCCAGGCCGACCCGACGACCAACTCGCTCATCATCAGCGCACCCGAGCCCCAATACCGCCAGCTGCGCGCCGTGATCGACAAGCTGGACGGCCGCCGCGCGCAGGTGCTGGTGGAAAGCCTGATCGTGGAAGTGTCGGCCAGCAAGCTCGCGCAGTTTGGCATTCAGTGGCAAGGCACCATCGGTGCGGGCAACAACGGCACGGTGGGCGTGATCGGCACCAACTCGGGCACCGCAGGCGCCAACATCCTGGGCGCGACAGCGGCCATCGCCTCAGGCAACGCCACCACCATCGCCACCGCCGTTGGCTCGCTGGGCGGCGGGCTCAACATGGCGCTAGCCCCCCGCATCAATGGCCAGTACTACCTGGGCGCACTGGCCAACTTCCTGCAAAACAGCGGCGATGCCAACGTGCTCTCCACCCCCAACCTGATGACGCTGGACAACGAGGAAGCCAAGATCGTGATCGGCAACAACGTGCCGTTCGTCACGGGCTCCTACGCCAACACCGGCGGCAATTCTGGTGCGGTGAACCCATTCAACACGGTGGAGCGCAAGGATGTCGGCCTGATGCTGCGCGTGCGCCCGCAGATCAGCGAAAACGGCACGGTGAAGATGTCGATCTACCAGGAGGTATCGAAGATCGACGCCGCCACGCTGAAGGACACCAACGGCCCCACCACCAGCAAGCGCTCCATCGAGTCGAACGTGGTGGTGGACGACGGCAACATCATCGTGATTGGCGGTCTGCTGGAAGACAGCTATTCGCAGGCCGAGGACAAGGTGCCGGTGATGGGTGACATCCCCGTGGTGGGTGCGCTGTTCCGCAGCGAGAACCGCTCGCGCAAGAAGACCAACCTGATGGTGTTCCTGCGCCCCGTGGTGGTGCGCGATTCCATGACCAGCGATGCGCTGATGACCGACCGCTACGAAGCCATTCGCGCGCTGCAGCAAGTGGTGCAGCCTGACAACAACCTGGTGATGCGTTCGGTGTCAGGCGCCCCCATCCTGCCACCGCTGGAGCCCCGCGCAATGCCAGCAGCGGCAGAGCCTGCACTGCAGCCTGCCCCTGT
>NZ_CAXIAK010000090.1:0-13734 GCF_964021665.1 uncultured Acidovorax sp. | reverse complement strand
GTGCTGGGTGCGGCCATGGGGAATCAAAGTGTCACTAGCATTCGCTAGAAGAGCCCAAAAAGTGGCACCAGGCCAATCAGGAAAAGCGCCACCAGCTATTGATTTAATAGCAATCAATCCTTGGCAGCCCAATCCGTCAGGGCGTCCAGCACGGGCCGGGCCGCATTGGCGTTGGGGTGGTTGACGATGGCCACCAGCACGTAGCGGCGCCCGCTTTGCGCGTGCACATATCCGGCCACAGCCATCACATCGCGCAGGCTGCCGGTTTTGAGGTGGGCGGCACTGCGGCTCTGGCTGCGGCGCAGCGTGCCGTCCACCCCCGCAATGGGCAGCGAAGCCACCAGCTCGGGCATGACGGGCGAGGCCCAGGCGGCCTGCAGCATGCGCGCCAGCGCCTGGGCGGTGATGCGGGCATCGCGGCTCAGGCCTGCGCCGTTGTCGGGCGCGGGGGCGTCCACATCGGCAAAGCGGGCCTGCCACCACTGGCGCAGGGTTTCACGGGCACCGTCCAGCGTGGCCACGCCGTTTTTCTGGCGCGCCAGGGTCAGAAAAACATGCTGCGCCATGACGTTGTTGCTGTACTTGTTCACATCGCGCACCACCTCGGCCAGCGCGGGCGAGGTGCTGACGAACGCGGGCTTGAGCCCCGCAGGCACCTTGCCTTCACGCACGCTGCCGGTGAGCTTGCCCCCCAGCTCGCGCCACATGCCCTCCACCGCGCGGGCGGCAAACTCCCGCGGCGCGGGGTAGGCCACGGGCCAGACCCGCTCGCCGCACGCCGCGGGGTAAGCCCCCTGGAAGACGACCTTGAGCGGATCGTTCAATTCCGCGCGCAAGGCGCCGCGCCAGTCGCCGCAATCTGCTCCCGGCGGGGCCAGGGCCACCGTGGCCGGGCGCTGCACGCCGGCCAGCGGCGGGTCGTACTGGATGTGAGCAAGCCCGGCAGACGCGTCGGGCACAAAGGTCATCACGCTGGACTTGTAGTTGAGCAGCAGCGCATCGGGCGATGCGTTGTAGGGGCGCAAGGGCTCGCCATCGAAACGGCCCGGGTCTTGCTCGGGGACATCAAAGGCAGAGCGGTCGAGCACGATGTCGCCCACGATGACCTGGATGCCCTGCGCCTGCAGGCGCCGCATCAGCAGCCACAGGCGCTCCACCACCAGCTTGGGGTCGCCCTGGCCCTGGATGTAGACGTTGCCCTTGAGGCTGCCACCCTGCACCATGCCCTCCACAAACACCGGCGTGCTCCAGGTGTAAGCCGGGCCGAGCTGCTCCAGCGCTGCATAGGTGGTGACGAGTTTCATCACCGAAGCCGGGTTGACGGGCACCTGCGCCCGGTGCGCCAGCCGGGGCGGCGTGCGTGCACCGCCCTGCGCATCGGCCACCAGCACGCTCAAGGATTCGCGCGGCAGCTTGGCGCGGGCCAGGGCGGCTTCCACCTCCGGCGGCAAGGGCGGCGCACCGGCAGGCTGTGCACTGGCAGGCATCACCCCGCACAGCCCCACGGCCAGACCCACAGACCCCACCCAGGCACGCACTCGAGCCGGGGGAATGACCGGCAAACCGCCGTTCCGCGAAAGAGCCATTGGTGCGAAGGGGGCAAAAAACCCCGAGACAGAAAAATTCCACATACCGGAGAGTCTAGGGAATCTCTGCCCACGCTCCATGAAAAAAAGCAGGCGCTTCGCCCCTGCGACGCCGTGCCACCCGCCCCATCACCGCAACCACCGATAATTGCCCTTTGGGCATTTCTGCTCCACCCGCGCGCCAGCAGCGCAGCCCGTCCGTGAACCCTAGGCCCATGAACCTGCTTGCTTTTGATACCAGCACCGACACCCTTTCCATTGCCGTACAGCGCGGCGATGCGGTGTGGCAGCACACGGGCGCCGGGGGCGCGCAGGCATCGGCAGCGTTGATCCCCGCCATCCAGCGGCTGCTGGCCGAGGCGGGGCTGGGCTTTGACACACTCGACGCCATCGTCTTCGGCCGAGGGCCTGGCTCCTTCACCGGGCTGCGCACTGCCTGTGCGGTGGCGCAGGGCCTGGCGTTTGGTGCCCGCAACGGCCAGGGCACGCCCGTGGTGCCGGTGGACACCCTGCTGGCCGTGGCCGAAGAAGCGCGCCACCAGCACGGCTGCACCCAGGTGCTGGCGGTGCTGGATGCACGCATGAACGAGGTCTACAGCGCCCACTGCACCTGGCAAGAGGCCACCCGGCAATGGAGCACCGATGCCGACTTTGGCCTGTGCGCCCCTGAAGCGCTGACGCTGGCCGATGCAGCCCTGTGGACCGTGGCTGGCAACGCACACGCCGCCTACGGCGAGCGCCTGCTGCCCCAGGCCCGCCATGTGCCAGCCCTGCCCACTGCCACCGCCCTGCTGCGCCTGGCCCCGGCCCTGCTGGCTGCCGGCGCCGCCGTACCCGCCAGCGAGGCGCTGCCGCGCTACATCCGCGACAAGGTGGCACAAACCACTGCCGAGCGCGAAGCCCTGCGCGCCAAGGCCGCTGCAGACACCACCGCACCATGAGCGCATGGCCATCGACTGCAGCCACCGCAGCGGAAAACGCGCTGGAGGTGCGCTTTGAAAAGCTCACGCCCGAATACCTCGATGCGCTGCTGGACGTGGAGTTCAGCGCCTATTCCCACCCCTGGACGCGCGGCAACTTCACCGACGCCCTGACCGCAGGCTACGAATGCCAGCTGCTCATGGCGGGCGACCACCTGCTGGGTTACTTTGTGGCGATGCTGGGGGTGGACGAAGCGCACCTGCTCAACATCACCGTCGCCCCCGCCTACCAGCGCCAGGGCTGGGCACGGGTGCTGCTGGACGCCCTGGCCCTGTGGGCACGCGGACGCGGGGCGCAGTGGCTGTGGCTGGAAGTGCGCGCCAGCAACCTGCGCGCCCAGCAGGTGTATGAGGCCCACGGCTTCCGCCGCGTGGGCGAACGCAAACGCTACTACCCAGCAGGGCACGGGCAGCGCGAAGATGCCGTGGTCATGAGCCTGCCGCTGTGATGAACCCCGCCACCCCATTCACCCCCATTTCGCCAGCCCCTGTTGTGAGCCCATCGCCATGAGCCTGAACCTTGATGCGCGCCAGCGCGCCATGCTGCAAGAGATGGGCGTGACCGTCTGGACCCGCGCCGAAACTGCTGCCCCCCAGGCCCCAGCCGCCCCGCCGCCTGCTGCGGCAGCAGTGCCCTTGCCCGCCACCGCGCCCCTGCCAGCCGCACCGGCCATGGCCCAGCCACCGGCAATGCCTGTAGCCCAGCCCAGTTCGGCACCTGCCGCCAAGGCGCACACCGCGCCCGCACCGGCGGCGCCAGCCGCTCCTGCAGGGCTGGGCGCACCAGGCGCAGCCCCTGCGCTGCGCCTGCACGCACCTCAGTTGCTGTACCCCACGGCGGATCCGGCACAAACGCCGCCCGGGTTGGGCGCCGGCTGGCTCATCGTGACCGAAGGCATTGCGGCCGCCGACCCCCTGGGGGGTGACGCGGGCAAGCTGCTGGACAACATGCTGCGTGCCATGCAACTGCACCGCCACCCCCGCGTGTTCGTGGCAGCACTGGAACGCCCCGCACCCGGCGCCCGCACGGCCGAAGGGGCTGCGGCGCCAGCCGACGTGGCCGCAGCGCTGGCCGAGGTGGTGACCACCCTGCAGCCTGCGCTGGTGCTGGTGCTGGGGCATGTGGCCGCCCGCGCCGCCCTGGGCCGCACCGAGCCCCTGGGCAGGCTGCGCGCCGTGCCGCACACCGTGGCCGGGCGCCCGGCCGTGGTCACCTACGACCCAGCCTTCCTGCTGCGATCCCAAGACGCCAAAGCCGCCACCTGGGCCGACCTGTGCCGTGCACTGGCGCTGGTGCGCAAGGCCGAAGGCGGCGCATCCCACGCGGGCTGAACCGCTCGGACTGCAGCGCAGGGCTACCAGTCCCTGCAACGGATCGCTGATCCCAGCCGACGACGCCGCTGTCTGCGCCAACGCCTCCGACCACCGCACCATTGCGGGGCTGCGATGCACCGCCTTGGCCACCCCAACGCAGCCTGCGCTGCTGAAGCAGGCACTGGTCTGCAGCCAAAGCGGGCACGGATATTGCCAGCTACCTGACTGACGCAGGTGATGCCGCCTGCGGCGACCCGTGACCTCCGCTAACGATGGCGGAACCCCCAAGCTGGGCCCATGCCCAGCGTACCGGTTGTTCCACAACAGGCCCGCACGCCAGCGGAGGATGTATTGCACCCCTTGCCAGTCACCCCTGGCCGGTGCACTGCAATCCGCCCCACCGCTGACCCGGGCCATAGCAGGATTGCAAGCATGAAGATTGTTCTCATTGGCCACGGAATGGTGGGCCACAAGTTTCTGGAGAGCCTGGCCGAGACCGGTATCACCGGCGTGGAAGTCACGGTGCTGTGCGAAGAACCCCGCCCCGCGTACGACCGCGTTCACCTCTCCGAATTCTTCAGCGGCAAATCTGCCGCCGAGCTGTCTCTGGTGGAGCCCGGCTTTTTCGAGCGCACCGGCTTTTCCCTGCGGCTGGCCACGCGCGCTGCCAGCATTGACCGGCGCACCAATACCGTCACCACGCAGGATGGCGAAGTCGTGCCGTACGACAAGCTCGTGCTGGCCACAGGCTCCAACCCCTTCGTGCCCCAGGTGCCGGGGCGCGACCGCCCGCACTGCTTTGTGTACCGCACCATCGAAGACCTGGAAGCCATGCAGGCGGCGGGGGCCAAGGCCCGCTCGGGCGTGGTGATTGGCGGCGGCCTGCTGGGGCTGGAATGCGCCAAGGCCCTGCGCGACATGGGCCTGGAAACCCATGTGGTGGAGTTCGCCCCCCGCCTGATGGCCGTGCAGGTGGACGAAGGCGGCGGCCGGGTGCTGCAGGCCCAGATCGAGCGCCTGGGCGTGCAGGTGCACACGGGCCGCAACACGCAGCAGATCACCGACGGCGCCCGCGCCCGCCACCGCATGGTGTTTGCCGATGGCTCGCACCTGGAGGCCGACATGGTGGTCTTCTCAGCCGGTATTCGTCCACGCGATGAACTGGCACGGCAATGCCTGCTGGCCGTGGGCCCGCGCGGCGGCATCGCCATCGACAGCGCCTGCCGCACCAGTGACCAAGACGTGTACGCCATTGGCGAGTGCGCCTCATGGAACGAACAGACCTTCGGCCTGGTGGCCCCCGGCTACGACATGGCCCGCGTGGCGGCACGCCATATTGCGGGCGACGCCCAGGCGGCCTTCATCGGCGCAGACATGAGCACCAAGCTCAAGCTCATGGGCGTGGATGTGGCGAGCATTGGCGACGCCCATGGCAAGACGCCCCACAGCCGAAGCTGCCAGTACGTGGACGAGCGCCGCCAGGTCTACAAGAAGATCGTCATCAGCGAAGACGGCAAGCAGTTGCTGGGCGCGGTGCTGATCGGCGATGCCGCGGAATACGGCACGCTGCTGCAGATGGCGCTCAACGGCATCACCCTGCCTGAAGACCCCGAGTTCCTGATCTTCCCGTCCAGCGATGGCAAGGCCAAGCCCGGCCTGGGCGTGGATGCGCTGCCCGACACGGCGCAGATCTGCTCGTGCAACAACGTCACCAAGGGCAACCTCTGCGAAGCCGTGGGTAACGGCGCCTGCACCATTGCCGACCTCAAGGCCTGCACCAAGGCGGGTGCCACCTGCGGCGGCTGCGTACCCCTGGTCACCCAGGTCATGAAGGCCGAGATGGCACGCCGGGGCCTGGCGGTGAACAACCACCTCTGCGAGCACTTCGCGTACTCGCGCCAGGAGATCTACCACCTGGTGCGTGTGGGCCAGATCAAGACTTTTGAAGACCTGGTCGCCCGCCACGGCAAAGGCATGGGCTGCGACATCTGCAAGCCCGTGGCGGCCAGCGTGTTCGCGTCGTGCTGGAACGAGTTTGTGCTCAAGAAGGAACTGGCCAGCCTGCAGGACAGCAACGACTACTACCTGGGCAACATCCAGAAGGACGGCACCTATTCCGTGGTGCCACGCATGCCCGGCGGCGAAGTCACACCCGACGGGCTGATCGCTGTGGGCCAGGTGGCAAAGAAGTACGGGCTGTACACCAAGGTCACGGGCGGTGCGCGCGTGGACATGTTTGGCGCACGGGTGGAACAGTTGCCGTTGATTTGGGAAGAGCTGATCGCCGCCGGATTCGAGTCCGGCCACGCGTATGGCAAATCGCTGCGCACCGTGAAGAGCTGCGTGGGATCGACCTGGTGCCGCTACGGCGTGCAAGACAGCGTGGGCCTGGCGGTGGAGCTGGAGAACCGCTACAAGGGCCTGCGCGCGCCGCACAAGATCAAGTTTGGTGTGTCGGGCTGCACCCGCGAATGCGCCGAGGCGCAGGGCAAGGACATCGGCGTCATTGCCACCGAAAAGGGCTGGAACCTCTACATCTGCGGCAACGGCGGCATGAAGCCGCGCCATGCCGAACTGTTCGCGTCGGACCTCTCAAAGCAAGACCTGGTGCGCATGATCGACCGCGTGCTGATGTTCTACGTGCGCACCGCCGACCGGCTGCAGCGCACCAGCACCTGGCGCGAGAACCTCGAAGGTGGCCTGGACTACCTCAAGGACGTGCTCCAAAAAGACAGCCTGGGCCTGTGCGCCGAGCTGGAGTCGCAGATGCAGCAAGTGGTGGACACCTACCAGTGCGAATGGAAAACCGCGGTGACCGACCCCGAGACACGCAAGCGCTTTCGCACCTTCGTCAATAGCGACCAGCCCGACGAGAACGTGGTGTTCGTGCAAGAGCGCGGCCAGATTCGCCCCGCCAGCACGCAAGAGCGCACGCCAGCCCCACGCCCCACCCTGACGCTGCGGCGCGTGGCCTGACGTGGCCGCCTCCCCATCGTTTCAAGAAGGCCCCCAATGACCGAAGCACTTTTGCACTGGACCGACGTCTGCGCGGTCGAAGACATCCTCCCCAACACCGGCGTGTGCGCGCTTGTGGGCCACCGCCATGTAGCCGTGTTCCGCACCGGTACTGACCGCTGGTTCGCGATTGACAACGTGGACCCCAAGTCGGGCGCCAGTGTGTTGTCGCGCGGGCTGGTGGGCAACCTGGGCGACCGCGTGGTGGTGGCATCGCCCCTCTACAAAAACCACTTTGACCTGCAGACCGGCGAATGCCTGGAGCAGCCGGAGCACTCGGTTCGCACGCACCCGGTGCAGGCCGAGCAAGGCCGCATTCGCGTGGCGGTGGCCTGAACGCCGCACCACCCAGCCCTTTCGAAAAGGATCGAGGAACCGCCCATGCCCGATACGACCCCCACCCTGTCTGTCGCCAACCTGGTGCTGCGCTCCAAGCAGCAGGAAATCGACGCCCTGCGCCACCTGGCACACAAGGCCGAGTGGGTGGACGTGATCGGGCAACTGGTTCAGCGCCTGCAACGCGAACGCGGTGCGTCGTGCATTTACCTGGCCTCGCAAACCCAGCGGTTTGCCGAGGTGCGCCACCAGGCCGTCAACGAAGCCCTGCTGCACGAGGAAAAACTGCGGCAGGTGTTCAGCGCGCGGATGGATCCGGCGCAGGGCACCTCGGCCCAGACGCTGTCGCTCATGGCCTGGGCACTGCTCGGGCTGGAATCTCTGCCTGCCTTGCGCTTGCAGATTGACCGGCAGGCCATGAGCGCGCTCGATGCCGTGGCGGCCTACAGCCACCTGATCGCCGGTTTGGTGGAGCTGGTGTTCCACATGGCCGACACCGCAGGCGTGCCCAGTGTGTCGCGCCTGCTGGTGGCCTTGCTGCACGCAGTGCAGGCCACGGAAGAGGCAGGCCAGGAACGGGCCATGGGCGCCTTGCTGTACGCATCGGGCCACTGCCAGGAAGCCCACCAGCAACGCCTGCTGCACTTGATTGATGCACAGGAGCGGAGCCTGCGCGTGTTTGGTGATTTTGCGGAACCCGCCCTGCGCGCCCGATGGGATGAGTTGCAACTGGCCCCCTGCATGGCCACACTGGAGCGCCTGCGGCGCGCGCTGTGCGTGGCTCGCCCCGGCACAGCGCTCGACAGCGACCTCAGCAACACCTGGTTCGGTGCCTGCTCCGAGCGCATGGACGGGTTGTGGCAGCTGCAAGGGGCTTTGGTCCAGCGCCTGCGCGAAGAGTGCGCCGCGCGCATTGTGCATGCGCAGCAGGATCTGCAGGACTCTCGCAACCTGCTGCGCCTTCTGCGCGAAAACCCGCCGCAGCGCACGCACGCGGTGGATCGTTTTTTTGAAACAGGCAGCACACACCCTACCCCGCCCGAACAGGCAGACCACCCGCCGACCAGCGCTGAGCCCACCCCGCTGCGGGAGCTGCTGCGCACGCAATCGCAGCGCATGGCACAGATGGAGGCCGAACTCGAAGCCACCCGCCGCACCCTGAACGAGCGCAAGATCATCGAGCGCGCCAAAGGGGTGCTGATGGCCCGGCTGGGCATGACAGAAGACGTGGCCTTCCGCGCCCTGCAAAAAACATCCATGGACCAGAACCGCCGCCTGCTGGAAGTGGCTGAGGCCACGCTGGCACTGCCCGACCTGGCCTTTGCCACGCCCGCATCAGGTGCGCGAGCCCTGCAGTGAAACCTCTCCGTGCAGCGCCGCAGCCTTGACGCCCCCCCCGCAGGGCGGCATGGAACTTGCAAATACACAGAACAGTCCGGGCTGATGGCGGCACGAACTTCACCGCGGAACCTTCCGCAAGCCACGCAAGCGTGCACCCAGGGATAACGGCGTCCCCACAGCGCACCGCGTTCTTTCACGCGCCACCCAGAGCCTTGCCTGAGGTGGCACCGCCCGTACCCCGTCCCAAGGAAGTCAAATGGCCTACCTCAACCCTGCCGAGTTCGTCACCAAGATGGTGGATTCTGGTGAATCCAAGTTGCTGATGTCCACCCGCGACACGCTGATCCGCTCGTACATGGCGGGCGCCATTCTGGCGCTGGCCGCCGCCTTTGCCGTCACCGTCACCGTCAACACGGGCAACCCCCTCATCGGGGCCATGCTGTTCCCGGTGGGTTTCATCATGCTGTACCTGATGGGGTTTGACCTGCTCACCGGCGTGTTCACCCTGGCCCCGCTGGCAGTGATGGACAAGCGCCCCGGTGCCACCTGGGGCGGCGTGATGCGCAACTGGGGCTTGGTGTTCTGCGGCAATTTTGCGGGCGCCCTCACAGTGGCCGTGTTCATGGCCATCATCCTCACCTTCGGCTTCAGCGAGGCCCCCGGTGCCGTGGGCGAAAAGCTGGGCCACATCGGCGAAGGGCGTACCCTGGGCTATTCCGCCCATGGCGCCGCAGGCATGCTCACGCTGTTTGTTCGCGCGGTGATGTGCAACTGGATGGTGTCCACCGGCGTGGTCGCGGCCATGATGTCCACCACGGTCTCGGGCAAGGCCATCGGCATGTGGATGCCGGTGATGGTCTTTTTCTACATGGGCTTCGAACATTCCATCGTCAACATGTTCCTGTTCCCCACAGGCCTCATGCTGGGCGGCAACTTCACGCTGATGGACTACCTGATCTGGAATGAACTGCCCACGGTGCTGGGTAACTTGGTGGGCGGCCTGACGTTTGTGGGCGCCACCCTGTATTCGACGCACTACAAAACCGCCCCCAAGCGCAAGGTGTCCTGACCACAGCACGGCGCGCTGGGCCTGGCAAGCCCCAGCCCAGCGCGCTTTGCCCCCGGTCACCCTGATCGCACCTTGATTCCCCCCAACGCACCATGACACAGACGCTGCGCGTGACGCTGGGCCAGCACTCGCGCGGCGGGGTGCATGGCGTCAACCAGGACTTCCATGGCGCCATGCTGCCCCACGAGCCCCTGCGCAGCCGCAAAGGCATTGCGGTGGCGTTGGCCGATGGCATTGGCTCCAGCCCGGTCAGCCAGGAGGCCAGCGCGGCTGCGGTGCGCAGTTTTTTGGAAGACTATTACGCCACCAGCGATGCGTGGTCGGTGCGCCGCTCCGCCCAACGGGTGCTGGGTGCCACCAATGCATGGCTGCATGCGCAAACCATGCGCAGCCACGCGCGCTTTGACAAGGACCGGGGCTACGTCTGCACCTTCAGTGCCCTGGTCGTCAAAGGCCGCGAGGTGCATGTGCTGCATGTGGGCGATGCGCGCATCTACCGGCTGCAAGGCACGGCGTGGGAGCAAATCACCGAAGACCACCGCGTCCACCTGTCGTCGGTGGAGTCGTACCTGGGGCGGGCGCTGGGCACCGGCCCGCACATCGAGATCGACTACCGCTGCCTGGAGGCCGAGGCGGGCGATCTGTACCTGCTGGCCACCGATGGGGCCTACACCCACCTGGACGCAGCCAGCGTGCACAGCGCCGTGCAGCAGTTTCCGAACGATCTGGACGCTGCCGCACAAGCCCTGGTGGACATGGCCCAGGCACGCGGCTCCGAGGACGACATCACGGTGCAGCTGCTGCGCATTGACGGCTTGCCCCAGGCCCAGCCGCTGCTGGGCCTGCGCCAGGAATTGGCCCTGCCCCCTGTCCTCACCGAGCGCATGTCATTTGAGGGCTTTCGGGTGGTGCGTGAGCTGCATGTCAGCGACCGCAGCCATGTGCACCTGGCCGTGGACGAGCAGACCGGCCAGCCCCTGGTGCTGAAGCTGCCGTCTGTAGCGCTGCGCGATGACACCGCCTACCTGGAGCGCTTCGTGCTGGAAGAGTGGGTGGCACAGCGGCTGCACAACCCGCATGTGCTCAGGCCCTACGCCACGCAGCGCCCGCGCACGCACCTGTACGTCGCCATGGAATACATCGAGGGCCAGACCCTGGCCCGATGGATGATGGACCACCCCGCGCCCGACCTGGACAGCGTGCGCAGCCTGGCCGCGCAAATCGCCAAGGGCCTGCAAGCCTTTCACAGCAAGGAAATGCTGCACCAGGACCTGCGGCCCGAAAACATCATGATTGACCGCAGCGGCACCGCCAAGATCATCGACTTTGGCGCCACCCATGTGGCCGGGCTCACCGAAGGCCTGACCGACTCCCGCCAGCCGCCGGCCATCCAGGGCACGCTGCAATACACCGCCCCCGAATACTTCACCGGGCAAGGCAGCAGCGCACGCTCTGACCTCTTCTCGCTGGCGGTGCTGGTGTACCAGATGCTCACCGGCCAGTTGCCTTATGGCCTGCAAGTCACCCGCCTGCGCAGCCCGGCAGACACCCGCAAACTGCGCTACGTGCCCGTGCGCCACCTGCGCCCTGACCTGCCCGACTGGCTGGATGTGGTGCTGCAAAAAGCCCTGCACCCCGACCCCGCCAAACGGCAAGAGGCGGTGTCGGAGTTCATGCACGACCTGCACTTCCCCAGCCACGGCCTGCAGCACCGGCGGGCAGTGCCGCTGATTGAACGCAACCCCGTGGTGTTCTGGCAAACCACCACCGCGGTGCTGGCCCTGGCCGTGCTCTGGCTGACGGCCAGGCTGGTGCTGGCGGCCTGAAACCCCTCAGACCCCGCCACGCACACGGGGCGCAACCGCGCCCGCCAGGCCTTGCGCCGCTGCGTGCGGTGCCATAATCGGCGGCTATTGATCGACAAACGGAGACAGCGTTTTGGAAACCTACCCGAGTCGGTAGCTTTCAGCTCCCCTGGCACGCCACGTGGGGTTGAAAGCAACCCGAGCCCCCCACACCGCAGATGCCACCAAACAAGGGAGTGAGCCTATGCTCAACATCTTCACGCTCGCCAATGGCCGGCTGTTCCAGGAAGAAATCGAATCGCTGGAAGAGCTGACCAAGTTCCAGCCGATCTGGGTGGATCTGGAATCCCCCACCCTCGAAGAAAAGCGCTGGATCAAGCAGCACTACGGCCTGTCCATCCCCGAAGATGCGATGGACGACGACATTGAGGAATCCGCCCGCTTCTACGAGGAAGACAACGGCGAGCTGCACATCCGCAGCGACTTCTTGATCGACGACGACGAAGACCCCCGCTCGGTGCGCGTGGCCTTCATCCTGAACCAGCACAACGCCAACCTCAAGAGCCGGGGCGTGCTGTTTTCCATCCATGACGAAGACGTGCCCGTGTTTCGCCTGCTGCGCCTGCGCGCCCGCCGTGCGCCAGGGCTGATCGAAGACGCCAAGGAAGTGCTCCTCAAGCTGTTCGACGCCGATGCGGAATACTCGGCCGACACGCTGGAGAACATCTACGATGAGCTTGAAGGCGTGAGCAAGCAGGTGCTGGCTGGCGACGTGACCGACACCCGCGCGGGCGAAGTGCTGGCCGCCATTGCCCGCCAGGAAGACTTGAACGGCCGCATCCGCCGCAACGTGATGGACACGCGCCGCGCAGTGAGCTTCATGATGCGAAGCAAGATGCTCAACGCCGAGCAGTTCGAGGAAGCGCGCCAGATCCTGCGCGACATCGAGTCGCTGGACAACCACACGGCCTTCCTGTTTGAAAAGATCAACTTCCTGATGGACGCCACCGTCGGTTTCATCAACATCAACCAGAACAAGATCATCAAGATCTTCTCGGTGGCCAGCGTGGCGCTGCTGCCGCCCACGCTGATCGCCAGCGTGTACGGCATGAACTTCCAGTACATGCCCGAGCTGGCCCAGGAATGGGGCTACCCCTACGCGCTGGCGCTGATGGTGGCCAGTGCGCTGGGCCCCATGTGGTACTTCCGCAAGCGCGGCTGGTTGAAATAGGAAGCCCCCCTGTGGCGCTGCGCGCCTTCCCCCAAGGGGGACGCCTCCAGCGGCCCGGCAAAGCCGGTTCCGCGGTGGCGCTGGTATTGGGGCGCGCCTTTATCAACGCCCGCTGTTTTTTCGAACGCAAGCATTCACATCAAAATGGCCGCCAGCGCTTGCCAGATAAGCGCCAGCAGCTATGAATTTCATAGCTTTTGCAAGAAATCCTGGATGATGTGCTCGGCGTACCGGGTGGCCACGGTGTTCACAAACGCCGGGAAGTCCACATGGGCCGAGTCGTCAGCGCGGTCAGAGATGGTGCGCATGGCGGCAAAGGGCAGGCCGTAGTCGTGGCAGACCTGGGCCACGGCGGCGCCTTCCATCTCTACCGCCAGCACCTCGTGCCCGGCGCTGGTGAGTGCGGTGCGCAGGTTCTGCACTTCCTGTGCGGCGCTGACAAAGCGGTCGCCACTGGCAATGAGGCCCCGGTGTGCGCGCGGCTGGCCCGCTACCAGCTTGGAGTCAAATTGGCCTGCAGCGCTTTGTACATAAGCGCTGGCAGCTTCTAAAAGCATAGCAGTCAACGCAGTATCGCAACTGAGGCGGGTGCGTGCGTAGCCAGGCAGCTCCCAGCGCGCAAACAGGGGCGATGCGTCCATGTCGTGCTGCACATAGTCTTGCGCCACCACCACATCACCCACCTGCACCCCATCGCCCACGCCCCCGGCCACGCCGGTGAACACGATGCGCGCCACGCCAAAACGCTCCACCAGCGCCGTGGCCGTGGTGGCAGCGGCCACCTTGCCAATGCCCGACAGGGCCAGCACCACCGGGCGCCCATGCCAGTCCCCCTGCCAAAAAGCCCGGCCCGCGTGCATGGTGCGCCGGGGCCGCTGCAGGTGTTGCAGCAGGGAGCTTTGTTCTTCTTGAAGGGCGCTGAGGATGGCGGTGGTCATGTGCTGGATTGTCCAGCATCCACTCTGACACCTGCGGCGCTGTCCCCATGAAAAACGGCCCCGATGGGGCAATGCCAGTAAGTTAAGCAAAGGCCCTTCGGGGTCTTTGTTGTTTGTAC
>NZ_CAXIAK010000089.1:0-14130 GCF_964021665.1 uncultured Acidovorax sp. | reverse complement strand
TGCTGCCATCAGAACGGCTCAGCCTTCTTGGCCTGTTCGCGTGCCTTGATGCGTTTCTTGGCCACGGCTGTGCTGTGCATGAACCTGTGGGACTCGTTGCCCGTCTCGACGATGTGGCAGTGGTGCGTGAGTCGATCCAGCAGTGCCGTGGTCATCTTGGCGTCGCCGAACACGCTGGACCATTCCTTGAAGTCCAGGTTGGTGGTGATCATCACGCTGGTCTGCTCGTAGAGCTTGCTCAGCAGGTGGAACAGCAAGGCGCCGCCTGCCTGGCTGAAGGGCAGGTAGCCCAGCTCATCAAGGATGATCAGGTCCATGCGCTGCCAGCGCGCTGCGATGCGGCCTGCCTTGCCTTGGCCCTTCTCCTGCTCCAGTGCGTTGACCAGATCCACCGTGGAGTAAAACCGCACGCGTGAGCCATGGCGCGTGATGCCCGCCACGCCGATGGCCGTGGCCAGATGCGTCTTGCCCGTGCCGGGGCCACCCACCAGCACCACGTTGTGCGCCTGCTCGGTGAACGCCATGCTGGCCAACTGCTCGATGAGCTTTTTGTCCACGGGCGAGCATTCGAAGTCGAAGCCCGCCAGGTCGCGGTGCACGGGGAACTTCGCCGTGTGCATCTGGTAGCTCACTGAGCGCATGGCCCTGTCCGTGACTTCCGCTTGCAGCAGGTGCTCCAGCAGCCAGCGCGAGCTCTCCAGCGTGGCGTGGCCGCCTTGCTTGACCAGGTCCTCCCAGGCCCCGGCCATGCCGTACAGGCGCAGCTCTTTGAACTCCTTGTCCAGCTCACGCATGATCGGCCTCCTGCATGTCGCTGCCAGCGCGCAGGCTGTCATAGCGCGCCGTGTCGGCCAGGGGTGTCTGGCTCACTTGCAGGTTGGTCGCAACCGTCTCGGGCAGGGGCTGCGCTTGCAGGCGGCCGAGCACGTTGATGACGTGCTCGGTGCTCACCCGCCCCGATGGCGGCGCACTCTCCAGGGCCAACTCCACCGCCACCAGCACGGCGTCCAGCCCTTGCTTGGGCACCTCGGCCAGTAGCCTGTGCCGCCGGGTACCGAGTCGTACAGCATGACGTAATGGCGGCGCGGCCCACCGTCTTTGCCAGGCTCGTCCTGCAGCACCATGCGCAAGTGGTCCACCTTGCCACCAAATCGGCGCTTGAGCCCCAACTGCACGGCCGCCATGAAGGACTGGACCACGCTCTCGTCCATGCCGTTCTTCGTATACGGCACCAGAATCCGCAAAGCCTCCGACTCGAACTCTCGGTACAGGTACAGGCACTCCAGCAAGTTGGCAGGACTGTCATCACCGTACTTGGGGCAATCGAAGCTATGGCTTTGCCCGCTCGGGTCGCTACTTCGTCGAGGAGGCTTTTGCACCTTGCCGCAGTGCTTGCACAGCTTGAATCCAGGTCGCGAAGACTCCTTGTCCGCCACCTTGAACGCCTCGCCAGGCTTGGCCAGCTCACCAAAATTCACGTCCCGGAACGTCACCCGGGAGATGAACTCAAAACCAAACGGCAGAGCACCCGAGCCAATCTGCCACGCCTCACGAATATGTGATGGAGAGAAATCCGCCATCAGCTGGCGCACGTAGTACTTGGGCTCACGGTCAACCGCATCGATTGGGTCGACTTCCACCCGTCATGGCACCAACTGATGTCGCTGGCCTGGAAGCACGAAGTTCCCACGCTCTCCTGGACGGCGAAACAGAAAAATCCTCACTTGGCGCGTGCGGTGCTGTCCTACCAGTGGAATCAGGTCGAACAAGGCACGGGCTGTCCCACGGGAATGGCTTACGCGGCGTATGCGGGGCTGGCTCGTGAGCCAGCGTTGAAGATTTGGGCCGAGAAAGTTCTGGGCACGGTTTACGAAAACAGCCGCCGGGAGGTAGCTGACAAACCCTCTGTGGTCATCGGCTACGCCATGACGGAAAAGCAAGGCGGCTCAGACCTGCGCGAGACACAGACCACGGCGGTCTATTCCCACTCAGCCGAGTACCACGGGGCCGTGGCGCACTGGTATGAGCTCACGGGCCACAAGTGGTTTTGCTCCGTCCCGCAATCAGATGGCTTCTTTACGCTGGCCAAGGTGAATGGTGGCGTGACCTGCTTCTTCTTTCCGCGGACCTTGCCTGACGGCAGCTTCAACCGGTTCTTCATTCAACGCCTCAAGGACAAGGCTGGTAACCGCTCCAATGCCGGCAGCGAAGTGGAATACAGCGGGACGATGGCGATTCGGGTGGGAGAAGAAGGTCGAGGTCTTCGTGAAATTTTGTCCCACTCACACCTCACGCGTCTGGACTTCGCGGTCGGCTCGGCGGGCTTGATGCGACAGGTGCTGACCCTGGCACTCAACCACACTACCACCCGGAACGCATTCGGCTCCAGTCTGGCCAAACGGCCCATGATGGCCAACGTGCTGGCTGACATGGCGGTGGAAGTCGAGGCCGCAACGCTCATGGCGTTGAGGGTGGCCAGGGCCACCGACCACATCGACACGAACCCTCAAGAAAAAGCCCTCGCGCGCGTGGCGACACCGGCTGCCAAATACTTCAACTGCTCACGTGTGGTGGCGATGGCCAACGAGGCGCTGCAGTGCCATGGTGGCAACGGTTTCGTGGAGGACCACCCGATGGCAAGGCTCTACCGCGAGGCGCCACTCAACAGCGTGTGGGAAGGTGCTGCCAACATGATGTGCATGGACGTGCGCCGTGCGATGCAACAGGAGGCCAATTCCCGGGATGCCTTGTTTGCCGAGCTGGCCGACGTGCGCGGACAGGATTCGCGATTCGATGCCTACGTCACGGCGCTGGGCCCACTGCTTGACGAGATGCAGCATGAAGAATTCTTTGCTCGCCCGGCCACCGAGGGGATTGCCCGTGCGCTGCAAGGTGCAGAACTTCTGAGGCACTCAACGCCCGAGGTCATCGACATCTTCATGAAAACCCGTCTGGGTGGCGGGACGAACAACTGGGGGGCGATGTTCGGCACCCTGGGCCCGGGGGTGACACAGTCCCAGGCTGACCGTGTGGTCGAGCGCGCTTGCCTCTGGTGATGCGGCGGGAGCTTGAAGCACTGGAAAAACCTGGTTCATGACACCCAATGCATCGAGGCTGGAAATCACCGGCGCAAAGCTGAGATTGAGGCGCTGCATGACATCTTGGGCAACTCTGATTCTGGACAACCTGCGGATGCATCACGCTAAGCAGGTCAAGGCGTGGCTGGCAGAGCACGCCGACGCCATCGAGGTGCTCTACCTGCCCAGCTACAGCCCGGAGTTGAACCCCGATGAGATGGCCAATGCAGACATCAAGCAAGCGGTGACCAAGCTGGCCCCGGCGCGCACGAAGCTGCAATTGGTGAAGGCCACCGCAAAGCACTTGCGCAGCGTGCAGCGTCGGCCCGAGCGCACGCAAGTACTTTGAGCACGGGCCGGTGCGCTATGCGGCTTGATGCAATTTCACAGGGGCCGGATCAATAAGAGCTCCACTTTTCAGGGGCAACCTCATGACCACCTTGACCCACTACCAATACAGCGCTACAAACCCGCCATGACAGCCCTCTCCGATCCCATCGTCATCGGCCTGATGATTTTCAACATCGTGATGCTGCTCGGCTATTTCTCTTCCAAATGGCTCAAGGCATGCGAGCCCGGGGCCAAGAAAGAACATTCCTGAGCGCAGTTTGCTGCGCCTGTGATGGCCAAGGATCGAAGCTCTTCACTGAACTGCTGCTAGCCCAGCCGGTAGTTCCCCTTTTGCCCCTCACGAACCATCCCTGCATCAATGACCCTGCGCAATGCCAGGCCCACTGAGCCTTTGGGTATCCCTGCTCCGTCAGCAATGGCCACTTGCGTCAGAGGCTTCCAGCTGCGTCGATCCAGGACTTGTTTGAGATAGGCCAGGACCTTTTGGTCATTGGCGCTCAGACGCTGACGTGGGCGAGCAGGTTCCGCCGTCACGCTCGCTGTCGCCTTCTTTCGCAGCGGTTGTTTGGGCTGCACTGGCTTGATCTGCACGTCCTGTGCTTCTTCAACGCCCAGGGCGCTGGGCTGCACACGTGCGCGTGGACTGCGATCGGACAAGTCCACCAGCACCGGGGGTTCGGCTGCTGCGAGCTCCATGGCGGACCCGTACAGGGTCTTGAGCTGTTCTTCCATCGCCTGCAGCTCGTGTGCCATCCGTGCAATGCTGCGAGCTGTGCGTAGGCGCGATCAGCATCATTGCCGAAGGGTTCGCTGGCAACCATATGGACCACGCGACTGGCGTGTTGCTGTACGTCCTGGGCCAGCGCATTGCGCGCTGCGTACAGGTTTTCACCCGCCTTTTGAAGTAGTAGCAATGTCTTTGGGCTTATGGACATGAAGACTCCCGATAACGATCGCCACGCTTGCAATGGCGTAGCGTGCATTTGAAAGATGAAAGTGTATGGGAGCCTCGTTGTGGCGGCTGCGCATGCATCGGCGAGGCCCTGCTCCTAGAATTGATTCGTCTGTCTGGATTCTTCCGTCAGCAAACATCCAACCCATTTATCACGAGACCCACCATGGCCACCGCAAAGAAAGCCCCCGCTCCTGCCAAGAAGTCCACGAAGTCGGCCCCCGCCGCCAAGAAGGCCGCTGCCACCAAACCCGCAGCAGCGGTCAAGCCTGCGGCAGCAGCCAAGCCTGTCGCAGCAGTCAAACCCATCAAGACGGCTTTCAACAAGACCACCCTGGTCGCCCACTTGGTCGAGCAGTCCGGTGTCGAGCCCAAGGCCGCCAAGGCCGTGCTCGCTGCACTGGAGTCGGCGATCCTGGGCTCGGTGCACAAGAAGGGTTCCGGCGAATTCACCCTCCCCGGTCTCCTCAAGATTGGCCTGCTGCAAGTGCCTGCCAAGAAGAAGCGTTTTGGCAAGGATCCGTTCACGGGTGAAGAGCGCTGGTTCCCTGCCAAGCCCGCATCGGTCAAGATCAAGACCCGAGCCCTGAAGAAGCTCAAGGACGCAACGCTCTGATGGCCTTCCCAGCGCGATCCTTGCGGCCTCCGAGGGGCCGGTGGATCCCCTGAATCCGCGCTGAGAGCAAGCGCCCCTGCCACAGCTGCGTGGGCACTTTTCCTATCTGGATTGCGCCGTCCTTCGTCAGGTGGAAGTAGACGCGCATGCCAACCCGCCACCCCATGTCTGCCGGCAGCGCAACCCTCTGACGCCGGTCGATCCGTTCTGTGTATGTCCGGGATGGATGGGCCCGGCGGCCCTTGGCTTCGAGTTTCCGCATGTGCATGGTCACACTCAATGCACCTGCATCTGCGCAGTACCCAGCGCTGCCTGAATGCGGGCGACCTGCTGGGGATCGACATCGCCATCGCAGTCCATGCCCAAGACCTGGGCCAGGGTGCTGCCGAGCTCCGGGTGACTGCGGCGCAATTGGCGCAGAGGCTCCTGCAACAGTTCACGCTGTGCCACTGCGATCCGGCTGCGATAGGTGCGAGGCGAGACAGCCACCGGCACCAGATGCCCACCCAGCGCCTGCTGGCGTGCGCACCAGTAATAGCCGCAGGACTGCACAAATGCCGCCACAGCGGCCACTTCGCGCTCGTGGCGGTGCAGCAAGCCCCAATACGTCCCTGCACTCTCAGCGGCACGCTCACTCAAGTCCAACGGCATCGTCGGCGCATGCCCTGCCGCAGACGTTGCACCGACATGCAGAAAGTAGGCCTTGACCAGATCGTCATCGGCAAAGAGGTCGTGCAGGAACTGGTGAAGCGCGCCGATGGCGACCTGCGGCATACGCATCTGGATGTCGAGGCGGCGGCGATCGATCTCGGTTGCTGACAGATGCAGCTGGCTCAAGGTGTACCGCACCGACGGGCGGGTGGCGACTGCGGAGGGTGCGGAGCCTGCGCGGACTGCAGGCTGGGAAGCGGTGCACAGCGAAGACAGTGAAGAGGTGTTTGCGTTCATGGTGTGCCTGGGGAATATGAATGTGGGGGCAAGGCTCCGCCCAGACTGCCGGTTTTTGCAGCCGTTGAGCGGAAGAAGGAATGAGCGGACTTACGCGCTGGCGCGGGGCGAGTGCGTGCGTCCTGTGCGCATCCAGGGACCCGGTGGGGCCTGGGGCTCGCCCTTGTGATGGACGGCCGGCAGCACGATATCCGTGGGACGACGGGTCATGGCGCCGCTAGTGTTGCCACGCAGGGATGCACCGGCCTGTGCGGGCTTGTGCACGCCGCGTGGCTTGGGTACGGCTTGCGGTGCTGGCAGCACCGGGGCATAGAGGTCCGTATGCACCGGGCGCAGCCCTGCGTCTGCGCCGCCCTCTTCCATGCGGATGACCTGCCCTGTGGCCATGCGACTGGCCAGCAGACGCTCCATGGCCGATCCGTCCTGGCGTGTGAGGTTGGGTACGTAGCGGCTGTAGACCTTGAACAGCATCTCCGTGCTGGTGTGGCCGAGCTGGCGTGCGATCCATTCGGGCGCTTCACCGGAAGCCAGCCACAAGGTGGCCGCGGTGTGGCGCATCTGGTAAGGCCTGCGTTCAGTCATGCCCAAATGGCGCAGCAATGGATACCAGATGCGGTCCGTGAAGTTCTTGTTATCCAATGGCGCGCCCATCAGGTTGCAGAACACGTAGTCGGACAGTTTGCCTGTCACCTCGTACTGCCTGGTGAGAGCCTCGACCACCGGCTGGCTCATCTGGATGTCCCGCTGGCTGCCGTCGGTCTTGGTGTACTCATCCTCTCCAAGGACGAAGGTTTCCCGGACCCGGATCAGGCGGTGCTCGAAATCGACGTAGCGCCATTTGAGACCATGGACTTCGCCGGTGCGCATGCCGGTGAAGAAGCGCACGGTGAAGTAGTTGCGATAGTCTGCGCGGACGGTGGCCAGGATGCTCTGCACATCCTGCAGACTGAACGGATCCACATCGACCTTGCGCACACGCAGCCGTTTGATGTTGGTCGTGGGCGTCGTAAACTCGAAGCGGTCGGCGGCTTCGTCCATGATCTGGCACAACGTGCCAATGATCTCGTTGATGCGTTTGGGTGAGAGTCCTTCCTTGTCTCCGCGACCTTTTACTTTGGCGAGTGTGGCGCGGTAGGCAAGGATGTCGGATTTGGTGATGCTGCTGACCACCTTTTGTCCGAAGTGCGGGATCAGGCGGGCGTCCAGGGTGGAGCGCAAGGATCGGATGTGGCTGCGGCGCCATTCGATCTCGTGTTCTTTGAACCACTGGGCCGTGAATTCGCAGAACAAGGGGCCGGTCGCCTTCGGCTCCGCGGTCGGCTTCTCTGCCGCCTCTGCACTCGCCTCTGTCACCACCGTGGCAGCCGCCTTCTCAAGTTTCGCCCGTGCAAAGCGCTTGAGCGCTTTGCTGTTGGGAAAGTAGTTGGCGTAGACGAAGGTTCCCGCGTTGATCTCGGACTCGATCTTGGCGAGGACTTTTTCCAGCTTCTTGCGGTTGGTTGGAGAGTCGGTCAATGCCGTGTATTCACGACACCGCTGTCCCTGAAATCTGAAGTCCATGAACAGTGTGCCCATGGTGTCTGAGTTTCGGATACTACCCATGAAGTACACCTCCATTGGCCATCGGGATGGCGCTCATCCCCGTGGGTCTCGCAACTGAGACCCGCATCATGTCTCGTTGAATGGCCTCCCAACGGTAGAGGATCTTTCTTCCACCAAAGGGACGAAAGTAATGAATCCCCTCAAGTAGGACGCTGTCCTTCAATCGCTCGCGAATAGTCCGCACGTCGTACTTGATCCGGGCAGAAAGTTCCTCTGTGGTTAGTAGTTCAGTTTCCATATTTCTCCTTCGTCATTCAGCTTTATTGATAGACGTCTTTATTGTATGTCGCACAAACACATTGTCAACTCGTCTAGCAATAAAGATTGTTGACCCCTTAGAATGCCGAATCAGCCGAGAAGCACATGAGCCGAAATCAACTAAACATAAGGGTGAGCGATGAGTTGGAAGAGCTCATCGACAAGAAGCGCATCGAGCTTGCATCGACGCTGAAGGTCATTCCTACGCGGTCTGACGTGGTTCGCTTTGCCCTTGAGAGTTACCTCGGGGTATCCGTGAAGCAAACTGATGCGGACCGCCGAACAACAGAAGGCAAGGCCATTTCGGCAAAGAAAAAATCCGCTGACTATTGAGAGCGGCTAACAAAAGCCTGTCATCGCCCAATGCCCGATGTGCGTTTGATACGGCATGGGAAAAAACAGGAACAAAGAAATCAGCGCGGCGCTGTACAAAAGGCTTGAGCCGTTGCTGCCGGCCGCGAAGCCCTCGCCCAAGGGCGGCAGGCCGCGACTGAGTGATGAGCTGGCCTTGAATGGCCTCCTGTTCGTGCTGCGCACGGGCACGCCTTGGGAGCACCTGCCCCAGGAACTGGGCTTTGGCAGTGGCATGACCTGCTGGAGACGACTGCGTGACTGGCAGGCCGCCGGTGTGTGGCACCGTCTGCATCTGGCGTTACTGGACGAACTGCGCAGTGCAGACAAACTTGACTTCAGCCGCGCCAGCGTGGATGGGGCCAGCGTGCCCAGCCCCCGGGGGGCCCGTATACGGGCTCCAACCCCACGGACCGGGGCAAACTCGGCAGCAAGCGCCACATCATCACGGACCGCCAGGGCATCCCGCTGATCTTTTGCGTCACCGGAGCCAACCGCCATGACTCGGTGGTGTTCGATGAGCTGGTTGACGCATTGCCAGCGGTGGGCGGCAAACGCGGCAGGCGCCGCCGCTGGCCCGAGAAGCTGCATGCGGACAAAGGTTATGACTACCCTCGGGGCCGTGCCCACCTCAAGCGCCGAGGCATCCAGGATCGCATCGCCCGCAAAGGCATCGAGCGCAATGACCGGCTCGGGCGCCATCGGTGGGTTGTCGAGCGCACCCATGCCTGGCTCGCTGCCTTTGGCAAGCTGCGCACCCGCTTCGAGCGCCGCATCGACGTTCATGTGGCCCTGCTTTCCCTGGCTTGCTGCGTCATCTGCATTCGCAATCTTCTTCCGTTTTGTTAGCCGCTCTGAGTAGGCACCTTTGAACTTAAACCAACCGTTCAGGCTAAGCCTGTCGAGGCCTTGCAAGGCACTTCGTCAAGCATGGAGGAGTTCAAGTTGGTTGATGCCGACTCAATAATGGGCGATCCACGGTCCCTTGTGTAAGCACTTGACATACAGACCACAAGTCATCTCGCGACGGCATGCCGATGGTCAGTCGAACACACTGGCTGCGACTCATCGCGACCGTCCATGCAACAACATCGATGCCCCCTTTGACAGCAATTGCGGTCTGTCCACTTCGAGAAAGCGCACGGCGTGCGACACATTGAGGTCATTGGGTAGGCGACCGATGGCGTTTTTTCAGCTCCGACGCTCGAAGGACAGATTCCGCTGGAACCGGCGCTGTGCATTGCGCTATTAGCGGTTCGGATGCGAAACGTCCGACTGGGGGTTGCGCCGAATGCTCGGGGGCTGCAGCATAGGTACAACCTAACAGTTATCGAAATTTCCCATCGTTGATCCATCAAAGTGTCCGATACCAGAACCATTGCACTCGACGCCGACGGAGTCTTGTTGGACTACGCGAAAGCGTATGCCAATGCCTGGGCGAAGTATTCAGGGACCGTCCCGGTCGAGCACGATCCCTACGCATATTGGCCCATGCAACGATGGGGTGTGCCCCAGTTGACAGGGCGAGCGCTGGAAGATTTCCGAGCGCATTTCGATGAGGTGTTCTGGAGTTCTATTCCTGCCGTTGGCGGCGCTCTGAAAGCCTGCGAACTCCTTGCGAACAACGGCTATGAACTGGTTTGTATCACCGCTCTCGACGCCCGGCACGCGCTAGCCCGCAAGCAGAACCTGCTTTCGCTGGGCTTTCCGATCACTAGGGTCATCACCACCAGCCTGCATGCTCCCCTGGAGAGTCCAAAGGCTGCGGCACTGAGAGAACTGAAACCGCTGGCATTCGTGGATGACTTTGGGCCGTATTTCGCCGGTGTCGGCCCCAACATCCACAAGGCGCTGGTTGTCCGCGATCCGAATGGAAGCCCAAATACCGGAGAGGTGCTGACACTGGCAGATTCACACCATGCGGATCTGCACGAGTTTGCTTGCTGGTGGTTGGAGCGCAATTCTGTGAGTCTCCTGTAGACCCTTGATTGTTCAACAGACCAAACACCGTCAAGGTCGGCTCCGCAGCGATTGCGGCAGTTCATGCTGGTTGCCCGAACTTCCAATTTCATCCAAATGGCAGTCATCCCGAGTACATCGTCAGCTAACCTTCACTGACTGGTTTCTGGTGAGTAGCGGACTGTGAGCGGAAGCAGCCCAAAGATGGGGCTCAAGGTCCGCTCTCACAGGATATGAAGTGGCGTTATCGACCCGGAGCCGCCATCCAGATGAAAGCACCAAAACCGTCATTCAGCCGGGCGGCAAGTGCAAGGCCAAAGAGTTCAACGGGCTGGAGGTGCCTCCGGCAGCGACTTTCAGGACATGGGTGTGGATCATCGTCGTGGACACGTCCGAATGCCCCAGGCGCAACCCACTGCCGTAAAGCAGGGCGGCCAACAGCGCCTCGGTGCCCGCCATGTGCGAAAGCAGCGTCCGAACCTCCTGCACCGTCAGCACCGTCGGAATCCGCATGGTCAGAAAACCCTCGACTTCAGCTTGCCCCATTTCGCGCGGATGTCGAAACCCACCATGGCTGCGGGCCGTCCACAACACAAATGCCTTGGCCCAGTAGACATAAGCCTTCTCGGTCTGTAGGCTGTAGTGCAGGTAGCGAATCCGTTCGCGTACCTGATCGAGCAGCTTGATGGACCGGGGAGGGACCCAGTCAGGTTTGTCAGATCTGTTATACCTGTTCATACATCCAGTATGATGCTTTATAGGATTGATTTCAAACACTTTTTTTGGGTGCCGTGCGACTTTGTTTAACGACCACGGTTGTGGGTATCCGGTGTTTGGTCAGATAAACCACAAGTTAGATGCTTTGCTGTGCGCACAAATTTCGGCCAGCAACAAGACTGTTTGTTTTCTTAAATCGAACCTAAAATTTCTTCGCGGAACTCCATGGAGAAATATTTTGAAAAATTGGTTATTTCTGGCTACGGCCATTATTTCTGAGGTCATTGCAACCTCTGCGCTCAAGTCTAGTGAGGGCTTTACTAGGTTAGTACCGTCTTTTATCGTCGTAGCGGGATACGCTGCTGCTTTTTATTTCCTGTCGCTGACACTCAAATCGATTCCTGTTGGAATCGCCTACGCAGTTTGGTCGGGCCTCGGGATCGTCTTGGTCACTGCGATTGCATGGGTTTTGCATGGTCAAAAACTAGATATGTGGGGATTTGTTGGTGTCGGCTTCATTATCAGCGGCGTTGCTGTGCTCAACTTGCTATCTAAGGCAAGTGTTCACTAAAACGGTCGCATCTAACCATTCCGTCGAGAGGGACCGCCCACAAGCTGCGCTTGCGGGTTCCCTTCGCGGCTTCGCCGCTACGGCGGCCCCTCACGTCAAACGTTAGAGCGCACAGGTTTTGCTACCTTGAAAATCTCCGCAGCTCCAGCCAGAAGCCCATCAATCACGCCGTCGTATCGCGGTATGGTGCCTTTGCTGGCCCAATACTCAAGCAGGTACGCCGCCGTCAAGTTCACCCGGCCCGCCGGGTGTTCCATGTGCTTCGGAAACTCAAAGGTCAGCAGCCCTTGCTCGCCGCCGCTCTCTAACTCGGCGGTCGAGCCGACTGCCAAAAGCTGCGCTTTTGTCATCGGCTCACCTCTGCGTTAAGGCTGACATATAAAGGGAGGGAAAATGTACAAAATCATCCTATTCGCATTCGCTTTTGTATCGAGTGCCTCCTACGCGCAGTTGATCGAGGCGGAGACGTTCATCAAAAGCAATGGGTATTTAAAGAAGACAATCATCGGGAAGACGACGTACTTCACAGCACTCAAGAAGGTCAGCGCTGAGGAAATTAAGCCGTACGTGGAAGCAGTCAAGACGATGCCCCAAACAGAAGATGCGCGTACAGTTTGCAAAGGGGCAAATGCTGGAGCCGCAAAGCAGCTTGCTTCAGAAGTTCGCAGTGATCTGCGAGTGCGGGATGCTTTCGGATACGGCGGCCCTGTGGGTAACACAATTTCCTGCATCATCTTCTATGAGCAGAAAGGAATTGTGCGAGGCGTTCAAGTGCATTACTTGACTCTGTCACAGAGCAGCCTGAATCAAGAAATTTACACAGTAATTTTGACGCACTAATACTCATTCATAAAGATGGCGCAGCCCCGGCTCTTCGAAACGATCTCTTGGCATGAAACGGTGATCCGCTCTAACTTGCCGGCCAAGCGGGACTGCGGAACCGGCGTGGCTTCTCCGGTCAGTCTCTTTCGCGCCGCAACCCCTTACCTCATTTCGTTAGGCGTCACACAACTAGATCTACGGCACTCCAGCAGCACACCACTTATCGGAGCTTGGAAATTTATGATGTACGAGACCGACCACCACGTAACTGTCGACGGCACGGAAAGAGTTTTTCGCACGTATGACATTGCGGAATCAGCAGCCGAGGCACGTGCGCGAGGCCGAGAAAAGCTCAGATTCGCGAACATCCTTGACGGAAAGGCGTTTCACCACGAGTTCGGACTAACTGTTGAGAAGCCCGGGGTTCAACAGGAGCGCGACCCGGTCCAGCTGGCAGCAAACTCGCCTGCAAGTCGATAGTGAGTTAACGAGTCGATATGAGTTCGAGAACACGACTTATAGGGTTCATAGCCGCTTTGCAGGTCAGCCAAGTGCCTTTGCATGTTCAAGCGCAAACGTGGACGCACGTCACGACGAAAGGCGGAACGTCAGCCTACTTCGACGCCTCATCTGTCCGGCGCAGCGATGCGACATTGCAAGCACTTGTACTTTCGAGCTTTTCAGAACCAACGAGGTTGCGCGTTGCTGGTGGTCCGTTGCGCAAGCAATCGATCACCTACTTGACATCGTTCGACTGTGCCAGCAAGAGTTTCTTCGTTCAAGAGACGGTGTGGTACGACGCGCCGATGGCGGGCGGAGCAGCGCACACCATCAGTAGTCGAGTTAAGCCGCAGTGGGTCAGTCCAGACAGCAAGCTCTACGCCGGAAATCTGAACGTCGATATCCTGATGGTGCTATGTGGGAAACGCTGATCTAATATTCCACGACCCTGGCGCGTTCGATGAGCATTTTTTCAGCGGCCTGTTAGGCGTCGTACGCTTTCCTATCCCACTTCCTACCGATGAACGTCGCACCCACCCTTGTCGCGATCCTTCTCGCAATATCTGGCTCGTTGGCGCAGGCCCAGAAGACTTCCCCTGCCCCTACACCTCCATCCCCCATCTACCTTCGGTGCAACGTCGTCAATGAGCCCGAAGGCTCGAACGATATTCACATCGACTTTGCCAAGAAGATCGTCACCGACTTCTTCGGTACCGGTCACCCATTTCGGGAAGAGGGCCCTTTCATCATTTCGGAGACCTTTACCGAGCTCAATGGGAAGCGCGAAGTCGTCACCACAACACGGATCAATCGTTATACCTTGTCACTACAGTACATGTGGCCAGCCCAACAGATCCTAAAGAACGGTCAATGCACGCTCGTCGAGAAGAAGCTGTGAGTCAATTGCGTTCCAAGCATGGCACCCTTCGTCCTCGCATGGGCAGTCCTCGCGAGTCACTGAGGTCCATGAGATGAGCATCTCCCAGCAGTCGAGTGTCAACACCAGAGCCGAACCGACCTACTTCGTCAGGTTCTACGAAGAGGCTTCCGGGGCAGCTGAAAACGATCATTCGTACACGACCATCGTCACCGCCGAGTGTCCCGAGCGAGCGCGCTTGGCAGCCCTTCACTTGATCCGAAGAAGACACCCGTCTCCACCTCGGCGCTTCTGGTGCTGGTCAATTCGTTCGCGGTACTGGAACAACGACGCCTAACCCCTTGGTCAACCGGACTCGCAACGGCATGCCACGCTTGGGCTCCATTTCATTCTGGCCCAAGCGCGTCCTGCCGCTGCGTGCCGGTTACCGCGAACGTTGAACGACTGCTTACCCGTTTGACGGTCGGCCACTCCTGGCCGACTACGGCACTTTAAAGCTAACCCAGTTAGCAGCCGTTCGCCAGCGAA
>NZ_CAXIAK010000088.1:0-14474 GCF_964021665.1 uncultured Acidovorax sp. | reverse complement strand
TTTCAAAGCTGACTTCTGGCCCAAGCTATAGCGGAGAAAAATTGTCTTTGAACTTCCAGAACATTGAAGTTCGCTCTCTTTTGCAGGTTATCGCGGACTTTACTAATTTCAATATCGTCACATCAGATACGGTAACTGGGGCGCTTACCCTTCGTTTAAAAGACGTTCCGTGGGACCAGGCTTTGCAAATCATCATGGATGCCAAGGGTCTCGGGATGCGAAAAACTGGTAGCGTGCTGTGGATCGCTCCTAAAGACGAGATAGATGATCGTACGAAGAAGGATTACCAGGCAGCTCAGGCAATTCAAAAATTGGAGCCTTTGCGGACTCAGGCATTTCAGTTGAATTATGCCAAAGCCGCTGATATGGTTAATCAACTCACTGCCTCTAGCGGTTCCACTGCTGGTAGTAGTTCAAACAGATTTCTTTCTGAGAGAGGGAGTGCGATTTCTGAACCCCGAACTAATCAAATTTTTGTCACAGATACGCCAGCAAAGCTGGAAGAGGTTCGCCAGCTTCTGAATACCTTGGATGTCGCAGTACGTCAGGTTGTGATTGAGGCTCGGATTGTTGAGGCTCGTGACACGTTTGGTCGCTCTCTCGGTGTGAAGCTTGGAGGCGGAGACCTTCGCGCTCAGCGCGGTGGAGATGGGGGGTACGGCATTGGTGGGAACAATCGCATAGCATTTGGTACCAGCTACCAAAATGCTACAACTTCCACTGGCTATGGGTCTACATTCGATACTTCGGGTACGTTCGTTAATTTGCCAGCATCTTTGTCCGGAGTCGAAAATTTTGGATCATTCGCTTTATCTATCTTCAACTCAGCAGCCAACAGATTTTTGACGCTTGAACTCTCTGCCATGGAGGCGGAAGGGCAAGGTAAAATTGTTTCTAGCCCAAGATTGATTACTGCGGATCAGACAAAAGCTCTGATCGAGCAGGGGACTGAGTATCCCTATTCGGTTACCGCACCTAACGGAGCTACTACTATTGCTTTCAAGAAAGCTGTTTTGAAGCTCGAAGTCACACCTCAAATAACGCCAGAAGGTAATATTATCTTGGACTTGGATGTTAATAAGGACAGCCGAGGTGAAACAACAACTCAAGGTGTCGCCATTGATACCAAGCATATTAAAACTCAGGTTTTGATTGAAAATGGTGGCACGGTTGTTATTGGTGGTATTTTTGAGATGGAAGAGTCAAATCAGGAAAATAAAATTCCTGTTTTGGGGGATGTTCCGGTTGTTGGTAATTTGTTTAAAAACAGAACCAAAGAGGCGGTAAAGCGTGAAATGTTAATTTTCATTACGCCAAAGGTGATTGCCGATCGCTCGGCTAGTAAATAAGAAACTTGTGTAGAGGAACAGTATGAGAAGCGCAATAAAATATTTTTCGCTGGCGGCAACAATTTTGCTCGCCTCTTGCGGTGGAGGGGGGGGAAGTGCTGGTACTATCCCCGGTGGATCAACTGTTTCTGTCGCTAGTTTTGACTACGTTCTTGACAAAAACGCTATTTCAAACTCGGGCGCTGACGAAGCTACCTTGACTGCGACCGCATTGGATGCCACCAATAACCCGGTTCCTGGGGTGACATTCAAGGTGAGCGCGGATTCCGGTATTTACACTCCCGTAACCACTGTGACTGACTCCTCTGGTAAGGTGGTAGGGAAAATTTCTACCGGGGCTAATAAATCGAATAGAGCCATTAACCTGTCGATGACGATGGGTGACAAAGCCAAGACAGACAAAATTTCCGTTACCGGAAGCAAAATCAGTTTGTCCACGGTTCCTGCTGCACCCGCCCCAGGCGCTCAAGTCACTTTGGCGATCAAAGTTGTTGACGTCAATGGCGTTGGAATCGCTGGTGTACCCGTGACTTTGGGTGGAAGCCTTGGCTTCAAAGGTTCTGTGAATACCGATTCCACAGGAACTGCGAGTGCTGTCATTGCAGCTGCTCCAACTGCTGGTGGTATTTACACTGTGGAAAGCACAGGTTCTGGAGTGACGGAGACCCGAGACATTCAGGTGATCAGTCCCTCCGCAGGAGTCCCTGACGCTGTAGGAACCATTTCGGCAGCTAGTCTTGCAATCACTCCAAACACGATTACTCCGAATGCTGCTGGCGTAACGACGAGCAGAGCTGCGTTGCGTGCACTCTTCCAAGATGCCTCCAACCGGGCGATCAAAAATGTACGCGTTCGGTTCGTAATCGTCGAGCCTGGCTTGGGTGCTGATGAGCAAATTTCAACAGGCAATGCGATTGTCTATACAGACCAAAATGGTGTGGCAACGGCTGACTACATTGCCGGGACCCGTTCGAGCCCTACTAATGGTGTGGTGATTCGTGCTTGCTATGCCGCCACTGATGCTGCTATTGCCGGAGCCGCATGTCCCAATTCTCAGACTGCGACCCTGACGGTTGCTAGCTCTCCGCTGTCAATTACCTTGGGTGACAATAACAAGTTGGAGAAGGGTAATAGCGAGCTCACTTATATCAAGAAGTTTGATGTGGCCGTTGCCGATGCTGCGGGTAATGCGGTGCCAAATGCACAAATCTCAGCTAGCGTTGATTTGCGTTCTTACAGGAAGGCTGCTGGGGTTGCGCTTGTGAATGACGCCATTGGATACATTACACCCCCAGCTATTTGCGCTAATGAAGATGCCAATCGTAACGGGCTGCTTGATGCGTCTGAGGATATCAATGGCAATGGCAAAATTGAGCCCCGTAAGGCGGACGTTATTATTTCCTACGTTGGAGGGCAAGTAACTGGTGCCAATGGAAGAACGGTGATTCAGGTCGAGTATCCACAGAGTGTTGCTTATTGGATTGACTATGCAGTGAAGGTGACAACCAATGTTGCTGGATCTGAAGGATCGGTGGAGAAGGTCTACTTGACGGAGGCTCTCAAAGAGGACGTCGAAAATGGTTCGTTCTTGAAGCCTCCATACGGAGCGCAAGGGTGCGCCTCTCCTAACTAATAGGAAATGCTAAAAAAGGAGCAGCAAGGCTGCTCCTTTTTATTTATTCTTGCTTAATTTGAATTTGGTGGTTATCGCGGTTTCTATGAAATATGCTGCTTTGATGGTGAATGTTGGTGCTGAGCGTTCATATCCGATTGAAATTTTTGCAGGAAACTTGGATCAAATCGGTAGCACTTTTAATGTGATTCCTTCGGCGCGTAATGCGCTGATTGTGACGAATACTGTTGTGGAAGGTCATTACCTGGCCGCCTTGCAAAAAGGAATTCAAAGAAATTTTCAAAGGATTTTTCATATTTCTCTACCGGATGGAGAGGTTGAAAAGAATTGGAGTTCTTTAAACAAAATTTATGACGTGCTACTTCAAAATGAGTGTGATCGCAATACTGTGATTTTTGCTTTGGGGGGTGGCGTTGTTGGTGATATGGCGGGATTTGCGGCGGCAACCTTCATGCGAGGAATTCCGTTCGTGCAGGTACCCACTACGTTGTTGGCTCAAGTGGATTCGTCTGTAGGGGGGAAAACGGCGATCAACCATCCCTTGGGTAAAAACATGATTGGCGCGTTTTATCAGCCCAAGGCTGTGATCTGTAATTTGGAGACGCTGTCCACATTGCCGTCTAGAGAATTGAGTGCAGGTCTGGCCGAGGTAATTAAATACGGGCCCATTTTCGACATGGATTTCATGCAATGGCTTGAGACTTCGGTCGAGCAAGTGCTTGCCAAGGATATGAAGTCCCTGGCGTTCGCTGTGCACAGATCCTGTGAAATCAAGGCGGCGGTGGTGGGGCAGGATGAGCGGGAGACTGGTCTCCGCGCCATCCTCAATTTCGGTCACACCTTTGGCCACGCCATCGAAGCAGGTATGGGCTATGGTGTCTGGCTGCACGGCGAAGGTGTGGCTGCCGGCATGGTGATGGCTGCAGAACTTTCGCGTCGCTTGGGCATGGTGGATGAAGCGTTCGTTCAGCGCTTGAAGTCGCTCATTGAACGGGCCGGGCTGCCCGTGCGTGGCCCTGTGCTGGATGCTTCGGACAACGCTGGCCGATATCTGGAATTGATGCGCATCGACAAGAAATCTGAAGCTGGTGAGATTCGGTTTGTGCTGATTGATGGACCAGGCAAGGCTGTGGTGCGTGGGGCGCCTGACGCATTGGTGCGTGAAGTGATTGATGCCTGTTGCGCTTGATTGCTATTAATTTGATAGCTTCTAGCGCTTATCTGATAAGCGCTAGAGGTCGTTTTAATGCGAAGCCATGAATCTTGCCCCGTTTGCCTGTCATCCTGCCAACAGCAAAGGGCGCCTGCACCCTGAGGTGGCCGCTCCGACCCGCACGGACTACCAGAGGGATCGCGATCGCATCGTTCACTCCACCGCGTTCCGGCGCCTTGTCTACAAGACGCAGGTGTTCCTGAACCATGAAGGTGACCTTTTTCGTACGCGGTTGACGCATTCCCTGGAGGTTGCCCAGCTGGGGCGTTCCATTGCCCGGGCGCTTCAGATCAATGAGGATTTGGTGGAGGCCATCTCGCTGGCGCATGATTTGGGGCACACCCCGTTTGGCCATGCGGGGCAGGATGCGCTCAACGAATGCATGAAGCCTTTTGGTGGGTTTGAGCACAACCTGCAGAGTTTGCGGGTGGTCGATAGCCTGGAAGAGAGATACCCCGCCTACGATGGCCTCAATCTCACGTTTGAAACCCGGGAGGGCATCCTCAAGCATTGCTCTTTGCAAAATGCGCAGCGCCTGGAAGGGCAAGAGCCGAATGGCGTGGGATGGCGGTTTTTGCACAAGCAGCAACCGAGCCTGGAAGCCCAGTTGTGCAACTTGGCTGACGAAATTGCCTACAACGCGCACGATATTGACGATGGTGTGCGCTCGGGGCTTTTGACGTTGGATCAGCTGGACGATGTGCCGCTGTTTGCGCGCTTTCGTGACGAAGCGACCACAGAACATCCGCATTTGCTGGGCCAAGGCATGCAGCGCCGCTGTTTGCATGAATCCATCCGTCGAATGCTCAGCGCGCAGGTTTACGATGTGATGGATGCGACGCGTGAGGCGATCAATGAATACCGGCCGACCGACGTGGAGTCGGTGCGTGCATTGCCGGTTCTGGTGCGTTTCAGTCCATTGATGCGTGAGCAGTCTCTAGAGCTCAAGCGGTTTTTGTTCCGTTCCCTGTACCGTCACCCCCAGGTGATGGAGATGACGGGAAATGCGAAGCGGATTGTGCGAGATTTGTTTGCCATTTACGTGCACAGTCCGGCTGAGATGAAGCCAGCCTTCGCATGGAAGGCGCAGCAGGGTGACGACACGGTGCGCGCAGTGACTGTGGCTGACTTCATCGCCGGAATGACAGACAGGTTTGCCATCCGCGAACACGAGCGTCTGTCGGGTGAGCGTTTGATGGCTTGATGGAGCGTAGCCGAGCGGCCAAGGCGGCCCGGCGCCTACAATTTGCGCCTTCGCGTGTCGCGACCCCTCACCCTGCGTGCCTGATGCCATCTTCCCCACATTCCTCTTTGACCGAAACCAGCCCTTTACCCAACGGCATCCGTGAAGACGTGGTGCTGCAAGACACCGTGCGATGGCTGGAGCGCGCGGTCATCGGCCTCAATCTATGCCCGTTTGCCAAAGGCGTGCACGTCAAAGGGCAGGTGCATTACGTGGTCAGCCCGGCGGCGGAGCCACAGGCGTTGCTGGGCGATTTGCGGCGCGAGCTCTTGGCGCTGAACGCGATCTCTGCCGAAGAGCGCGATACGACGTTGCTGATCGCGCCTGCGTGCATGGAAGACTTCTTGGATTTCAATGACTTCACGGCGCTGGCCGATGATTTGATTGAAGAACTGGAGCTTGACGGTATCTTGCAGGTGGCTTTTTTCCACCCCCAGTTCCAGTTTGCTGGCACGCAGGCAGACGACGTTTCCAATTGCACCAACCGCACGCCGTATCCCACCTTGCATTTGTTGCGTGAAGAAAGCATCGACCGTGCTGTAGCGGTTTTCCCCGAGGCTGATGCCATTTTTGAGAGAAACATTGAAGTGCTGGAAGGCCTGGGGCCGCAGGGGTGGGCGGACCTGGATGTGGGGCCCAGGTGCCCTATGCATGCGCAGCCTTCAGTGAACGATCAGGGGGATAACGCATGAATGCTCCACGCCAAGCCAACCGTCCGGGAATGAAAACGGGAAAGCCGACCTCTCATGTAACGGCGAAGGAGCGCGGCGCTGATGCTGCGGTGATGCAGGAACTGCGTCCTGGCCAATCCATTGAGCTGCTGCAGGAACTGCACATCCTGACCAGAGAAGGAAAGCTGAACCAGGACTCTCGCCGCAAGCTCAAGCAGGTGTACCACCTGTTCAATTTCATTGAGCCTTTGCTGCAAGACTTCTCGGCGGAGGGACGCAGCCCTACGCTGGCGGACCACGGAGCGGGCAAGTCGTACCTGGGGTTCATTCTGTACGACCTGTACTTCAAGGCGCTGGGTCGTGGTCATATCTATGGCATTGAAACGCGCGCCGAACTGGTCGAGCGATCACGGTTATTGGCGGCGCGCCTAGGTTTTGGCCGCATGTCATTTCTCAATCTATCGGTGGCCGAGTCGATGGATGCGGCCGAGTTGCCCGCCCAGATTGATGTGGTCACTGCCTTGCATGCCTGCGATACCGCGACCGATGACGCCATTGCCTTCGGCCTTCAGAAGCAGGCCAGGGCCATGGTGCTGGTGCCTTGCTGCCAGGCTGAAATGGCGGCCTGCTTGCGGCGTGACAAAGCTTTGCAGCTGGGGCGCACACCGCTGGCCGAGTTGTGGCGCCACCCACTGCACACCCGGGAGTTGGGCAGCCAGGTGACCAACGTGTTGCGCTGCCTCTATCTGGAGGCGCAGGGTTACCAAGTCACGGTGACCGAGCTGGTGGGGTGGGAGCACAGCATGAAGAACGAGCTGATCATTGCGCGGTACACCGGTCAGAAAAAGCGCAGTGCGGCAGAGCGCTTGGTGGCGCTGCTGCGCGAGTTCGGTCTGGAGCAATCCATGGGCCCGCGGTTCGGCCTGGGAGCAGCGCAGCCTGAGCAATAAAATGGGGACGGGTTAGTATTGGGCTTTGTTTCTTCTTGCCCTCACTGCCCGCTCCATGGCCCGACTCCCTCGACTGACGCTGCCCCAGTATCCCCACCACGTCATTCAGCGTGGAAACAACCGCCAGGTTGTCTTCACGGATGCTGAAGACTTTGAAAAGTTTTTGGCGCTGCTGGCAGAGCATTCGGTCAAAAACCAGGTGCAGGTGCATGCCTACGTGGCCATGCCCAACCATTTTCATCTTTTGGTGACGCCTGCTTCGGAAGAGGGCTTGCCCAAGATGATGCAGTCGGTCGGCAGGGCCTATGCCCAATATTTCAACAAGCGGCACCAACGCACCGGCACGCTGTGGGAGGGGCGCTACCGTGCCACCGTGCTGGAAGCGCAGACGTACTTGTTGCCCTGCATGGCTTTCATTGACTCGAACCCCGTGCGTTCGGGCATGGTGGCCCAAGCGGCAGATTACCCGTGGTCCAGCGCTGCCCATTGGCTGGGCTTGCGGCATGACCGCATGTTGAGCCCGCACGCAGCCTACTGGGCTTTGGGCAACACCCCGTTTGCCCGCGAGGCAGCCTATGCCTCCATGCTCCAAGAGGGTCAATCACAGCAAGTGGAGCGCTTGCTGGCGGATGCTGCGCTGAGCGGCTGGGCGCTCGGCAGTCCGGAGTTTGTGCAGGGCTTGCAGCAACAAACCCCTCGGCGCATCATCAAGTCCAAGCCTGGCAGGCCACGCAAGACTCCCGTCGAAAACTGAAGGCTTTCTATGCATGCCTTTTTTTGGTGCGTATTTAATGTGTCCCCAATAAATGTAAGCACCAATCTGGTGATTTATTAATTAGTATCTGACCCTAATTAAATTTCTTGCAACTCATGTTGCATTGCACTAATCTCGGCATCCCTGCGAAAAATATGAGGAGTGCGCCATGACCACGGCCGCCGAGATTCAGCATCTGCAACAACACGGTTTGTATTCATCGGGTAACGAACACGACGCCTGCGGGCTCGGCTTTGTGGCCCACATCAAGGGTGTGAAGCGCCACGACATCGTGACGCAAGCGCTGAAGATCCTGGAGAACATTGACCACCGTGGCGCCGTGGGTGCCGACCCGCTGATGGGCGATGGCGCGGGCATCCTGATCCAGATTCCGGACGCTCTGTACCGCGAAGAAATGGCCAAGCAAGGCGTGACCTTGCCTGCGGCGGGCGAGTACGGTGTGGGCATGATCTTCCTGCCCAAAGAGCATGCTTCCCGCCTGGCTTGCGAGCAGGAGATGGAGCGCGCCATCAAGGCCGAAGGCCAGGTGCTGCTGGGCTGGCGCGATGTGCCGGTGAATGTGGACATGCCCATGTCCCCCACCGTGCGCAAGAAGGAGCCCATCCTGCGCCAGGTCTTCATCGGCCGTGGCAACGACGTGATCGTGCAGGACGCGCTGGAGCGCAAGCTGTACGTGATCCGCAAGACGGCCAGCGCCAACATCCAGGCGCTCAAGCTCAAGCACAGCAAGGAATACTACGTTCCGTCTATGTCCAGCCGCACCGTGGTCTACAAGGGCCTGCTGCTGGCCGACCAGGTGGGCAAGTACTACCTCGACCTGCAGGACGAGCGCTGCGTTTCGGCCATCGGCCTGGTGCACCAACGCTTCTCCACCAACACCTTCCCTGAGTGGCCACTGGCCCACCCCTACCGCTATGTGGCGCACAACGGTGAAATCAACACCGTCAAGGGCAACTACAACTGGATGAAGGCGCGCGAAGGCGTGATGGCTTCGCCCGTGCTGGCGGCAGACCTGCAAAAGCTCTACCCCATCAGCTTTGCCGACCAGTCCGACACCGCCACGTTCGACAACTGCCTGGAATTGCTGACGATGGCAGGCTACCCCATCAGCCAGGCCGTGATGATGATGATCCCAGAACCCTGGGAGCAGCACACCACCATGGATGAGCGCCGTCGCGCCTTCTATGAATACCACGCCGCCATGCTCGAGCCTTGGGACGGCCCTGCCTCCATCGTGTTCACCGATGGTCGCCAGATCGGCGCCACGCTGGACCGCAACGGCCTGCGCCCCTCGCGCTATTGCATCACCGACGACGATCTGGTCATCATGGGCTCGGAGTCGGGCGTGTTGCCCATCCCCGAGAACAAGATCGTGCGCAAGTGGCGCCTGCAGCCTGGCAAGATGTTCCTGATCGACTTGGAACAAGGCCGCATGATCGATGACGATGAGCTCAAGGCCAACATCGTCAACACCAAGCCCTACAAGCAGTGGATCGAGAACCTGCGCATCAAGCTCGACAGCATTGAAACCGGTGCTGATGCTGTGGCCCCACAAACTGCTGACCTGCCCCTGCTGGACCGCCAGCAAGCCTTTGGCTACACGCAGGAAGACATCAAGTTCCTGATGGCCCCCATGGCCAAAAATGGCGAAGAAGGCATTGGCTCCATGGGCAACGACAGCCCGCTGGCCGTACTCTCGGGCAAGAACAAGCCGCTGTACAACTACTTCAAGCAGCTGTTTGCGCAGGTGACCAACCCGCCGATCGACCCGATCCGCGAAGCGATCGTGATGTCGCTCAACAGCTTCATCGGCCCCAAGCCCAACCTGCTGGACATCAACCAGGTCAACCCGCCCATGCGCCTCGAAGTCAGCCAGCCTGTGCTGAACTTCGCCGACATGGCCAAGCTGCGCGACATTGAACGCCACACCAACGGCAAGTTCAAGAGCGTGACCATCGACATCACCTACCCCCTGAGCTGGGGCCGTGAAGGCGTGGAAGCCAAGCTGGCCTCGCTGTGCGCGCAGGCTGTGGACGCCATCAAGGGCGGTGCCAACATCCTCATCATCAGCGACCGCGCCGTGAGCGCCACGCAGGTGGCCATCCCCGCGCTGCTGGCGTTGTCGGCCATCCACCAGCACCTGGTGGTTGCAGGCCTGCGCACCACTGCCGGTCTGGTGGTTGAGACCGGTACGGCCCGCGAAGTGCACCACTTCGCCGTGCTGGCAGGCTACGGCGCCGAGGCCGTGCACCCCTACCTGGCCATGGAAACCCTGGCCGACATGCACAAGGAACTGGGTGGCGACCTGTCGGCCGACAAGGCGATCTACAACTACGTCAAGGCGATTGGCAAGGGCCTGTCCAAGATCATGTCCAAGATGGGCGTGAGCACGTACATGAGCTACTGCGGGGCGCAGTTGTTCGAGGCCATCGGTCTGAACACGGAAACCGTCAGCAAGTACTTCACCGGCACCGCCAGCCGCGTGGAAGGCATTGGCGTGTTCGAAATCGCCGAAGAAGCCATTCGCATGCACAAGGCCGCGTTTGGTGACGACCCTGTGCTCGAAACCATGCTGGACGCGGGTGGTGAATACGCCTGGCGCGCCCGTGGCGAAGACCACATGTGGACGCCGGACGCGATTGCCAAGTTGCAGCACAGCACGCGTGCCAACAACTGGAACACGTACAAGGAATACGCCCAGATCATCAACGACCAGAGCAAGCGCCACATGACGCTGCGCGGCCTGTTCGAGTTCAAGATCGATCCGTCCAAGGCCATCTCGATTGATGAAGTCGAGCCTGCCAAGGAAATCGTCAAGCGCTTTGCCACTGGTGCCATGTCGCTGGGTTCGATCTCGACCGAAGCCCACGCCACTCTGGCCGTGGCCATGAACCGCATCGGCGGCAAGAGCAACACGGGTGAGGGCGGTGAGGACGAGCGCCGCTATCGAAACGAGCTCAAGGGCATTCCAATCAAGAAGGGCGACACGCTCAAGAGCGTGATTGGCGCCGAGAACGTGGAGGTCGATCTGCCGTTGCTGGACGGCGATTCGCTGCGCAGCCGCATCAAGCAGGTGGCGTCGGGCCGCTTTGGTGTGACGGCGGAATACCTCTCGTCAGCCGACCAGATCCAGATCAAGATGGCCCAGGGCGCCAAGCCCGGTGAAGGCGGTCAGCTGCCCGGCGGCAAGGTCTCGACCTACATCGGCAAGCTGCGCCACAGCGTGCCCGGTGTGGGCCTGATCTCGCCCCCGCCGCACCACGACATCTATTCCATCGAAGATTTGGCCCAGCTGATCCACGACCTGAAGAACGTGGCACCGCACGCCGGCATCAGCGTCAAGCTGGTGTCCGAAGTGGGCGTGGGCACCATTGCAGCCGGCGTGGCCAAGTGCAAGGCCGACCATGTGGTGATCGCCGGTCACGACGGCGGCACGGGCGCATCGCCCTGGTCGTCGATCAAGCATGCCGGTTCGCCCTGGGAAATCGGCCTGGCCGAAACCCAGCAGACCCTGGTGCTCAACCGCCTGCGCGGCCGCATCCGCGTGCAGGCCGACGGCCAGATGAAGACCGGTCGTGACGTCGTCATCGGCGCGCTGCTGGGCGCGGATGAATTCGGCTTTGCCACCGCTCCGCTGGTGGTGGAAGGCTGCATCATGATGCGCAAGTGCCACCTGAACACCTGCCCCGTGGGCGTGGCCACGCAAGACCCCGAGCTGCGCAAGAAGTTCTCGGGCAAGCCTGAGCACGTGGTGAACTACTTCTTCTTCATCGCTGAAGAAGTGCGCCAGATCATGGCCCAGCTCGGCATCCGCAAGTTCGACGACATGATCGGTCGCACCGACCTGCTCGACATGCGCAACGGTATCGAGCACTGGAAGGCACGTGGCCTGGACTTCAGCCGCCTGTTCGCCCAGCCCAACGTGCCTGCCGATGTGCCGCGCTTCCATGTGGACGTGCAAGACCACAACATCGAGCACACGCTGGACCGCAAGCTCATCGAGCGCAGCCAGCCCGCCATTCAAAAGGGCGAGCGCGTGCAGTTCATCGAAGTGGCGCGCAACGTCAACCGCTCGGTCGGCGCGATGCTCTCGGGCGCGGTGACCCGCGTGCACCCTGAAGGCCTGCCGGACGACACCATCCGCATTCAGCTGGAAGGCACGGGCGGCCAGTCGTTCGGTGCATTCCTCACACGCGGCATCACGCTGTATTTGATTGGCGATGCCAACGACTACACAGGCAAGGGCCTGTCGGGCGGCCGCGTCATCGTGCGCCCCAGCATCGACTTCCGTGGCGACGCAGTGCGCAACACCATCGTGGGCAACACGGTGATGTACGGTGCCACCACGGGTGAGGCGTTCTTCAGCGGCGTGGCGGGCGAGCGTTTTGCCGTGCGTCTGTCGGGTGCCACGGCGGTGGTCGAAGGCACGGGCGACCACGGTTGCGAATACATGACCGGCGGCACCGTGGTGGTGCTGGGCAAGACGGGCCGCAACTTTGCGGCGGGCATGAGCGGCGGCGTGGCGTATGTGTACGACGAAGACGGTTTGTTCGAGTCGCGCTGCAACATGTCGATGGTCGCGCTGGAACGCATCCTGCCCTCTGCTGAGCAAGAAGCCACCGTGCCCCGCTCGATCTGGCACAACGGCCAGACCGATGAAGCCCAGCTCAAGAAGCTGCTGGAAGACCACAACCGCTGGACGGGCAGCAAGCGCGCCCGCGAGTTGCTGGACAACTGGGCTGCTTCGCGCGCCAAATTCGTCAAGGTGTTCCCCACCGAGTACAAGCGCGCGCTGGCTGAGATTTATGAACGAAAAGTGCTGGAGGAGTCCGCTACACCAGCGGTAGCTGCTACTAAAAATGAAGCAGTACCCGCCAAATAAGGTGACCCCGCAGACCTTCGCACCACATTCATAGACAAGGACACTCCGTCATGGGAAAAACTACTGGCTTCATGGAATACGAGCGCATCGAAGAGGGCTACAAGCCCGTGCCCGAGCGCCTGAAGCACTACAAGGAATTCGTCATTGGCCTCGATGAGAGCCAGGCCAAGGTGCAAGCCGCGCGCTGCATGGACTGCGGCACGCCGTTCTGCAGCAACGGCTGTCCGGTCAACAACATCATTCCGGACTTCAACGATCTGGTGTATCACGCCGACTGGAAGAGCGCGATCGAGGTGCTGCACAGCACCAACAACTTCCCCGAGTTCACCGGCCGCATCTGCCCTGCACCCTGCGAGGCAGCATGCGTGCTCAACGTGAACGACGACGCGGTGGGCATCAAGTCCATCGAACACGCGATCATCGATCGCGCCTGGGCTGAAGGCTGGGTGCAGCCGCGGCCGCCCAAGCACAAGACGGGCAAGAAGGTGGCCGTGGTGGGTGCAGGCCCTGCGGGCATGGCGGCGGCTCAGCAACTGGCCCGCGCGGGCCACGATGTGACGGTGTTTGAAAAGAACGACCGCGTGGGCGGCCTGCTGCGCTACGGCATTCCTGACTTCAAGATGGAAAAGTCGCACATCGACCGCCGTGTGGAGCAGATGAAGGCCGAGGGGGTGGTCTTCCGCACCGGTGCGGTGGTGGGCGCCGCCAAGGACCCGCTGGGCAAGGGCTCCAAGGTCACCAACCTGGCCAAGGAAACCGTCACGCCAGAAGAGCTGCAAAAAGAGTTTGACGCCGTGCTGCTGACCGGTGGCGCCGAGCAATCGCGCGACCTGCCCGTGCCCGGCCGCGACCTCGATGGCGTGCACTTCGCGATGGAATTTTTGCCCCAGCAAAACCGCGTGAACGCGGGCGACAAGGTCAAGGGCCAGCTGCGAGCCGATGGCAAGCACGTCGTTGTGATCGGCGGCGGTGACACCGGCTCTGACTGCGTGGGCACCAGCAACCGCCATGGCGCGGCCAGCGTGACCCAGTTCGAGTTGATGCCCATGCCCCCCGAGCAGGAGAACAAGCCTTTGGTCTGGCCCTACTGGCCCTACAAGCTGCGCACCTCTTCTAGCCACGAAGAGGGTTGCGAGCGTGAATTTGCCATCTCCACCAAGGAATTCATGGGAGAGAAGGGCAAGGTCACCGGCCTCAAGACCGTGCAGGTCGAATTCAAGGACGGCAAGTTCGTTGAAGTGCCTGGCACCGAAAAGGTCTTCAAGGCCGACCTGGTGCTGCTGGCCATGGGCTTTGTGAGCCCGGTGGCGACGGTGCTCGACGCCTTTGGCGTGGAGAAGGACGCTCGCGGCAATGCCCGCGCCACGACGGACTTTGACGGCGGCTACGCCACCAACGTGCCCAAGGTGTTCGCTGCGGGCGACATCCGCCGCGGCCAGTCGCTCGTGGTGTGGGCCATTCGCGAAGGCCGCCAGGCAGCACGCTCGGTGGACGAGTTCCTGATGGGTTACTCCGACCTGCCACGCTGAGCGAAGGCGCTGCGGCGCCGCTCACCGTTCCAAGCGCCCTGCGGGGCGCTTTTTCATTGCTCCTGTTTTCATAGCTGGTTGCGCTTATTGAATGGGCTCTGGAGGCTGTTTTGGCATGAAGTGCTAGGGCGCCGCTCAGGTGTGCAGGTGCCCGGCTGGACGTCATAAGAACAGTATATGGACGCCCCGAATAAGCCAAGCCCTCACTCACTGCTGCCAAGAAGGTAAA
>NZ_CAXIAK010000087.1:0-14618 GCF_964021665.1 uncultured Acidovorax sp. | reverse complement strand
TCGACCAACACCGGTCAAAATAGTTCTATCTATTTTTGAGACACCACACTAGCATGGGTTAGATACAAATAGAAACAGGAGACAAGAGACATGGTGGCGTTTTCACCTTTGCGGCCGGGGGCATGGCTGATGAGGCGGCTCAAGCTGCCCGGAAAACTCGGCTGGTGCGCTGCTCAATCGCTGGTGGCCGTGGTGCTTGCCGTGATGGCGGCGCCCTGGTGGCTCACTGCGGTGGCTTGCGTTCTGATGCTGTATGTGCAGCTGGTGTTGTGGTTGACTCTGTCGCACGACATGGCTTTGGTGGCGCGGTCGATGCAGCAAACCACGCAGGGTGATCTGACCGTGCACGCCAGCCTGCAGGGGCATGACGAAATGGCCGAGATGGCCCGTTCGCTGGACCAGATGGTCTACAAGCTCTCTGCCATGGTGGCTGACATTCGCAGCAACGCAGCCCTGGTGGCCCATGCCGGCCAGAGCCTGGCGCATGGCAATCGGGCGTTGGCCGACCGGACTGAGCAGCAGGCAGCCAACCTGGAGGAGACGGCCGCCAGCGTGGAAGAGCTTTCGTCCACCGTGCAAAACAATGCCCACACAGCCTTGAGTGCAGACCAGAAAGCCGCACAAGTGCGGCAGGCAGCGGACACCGGCGCGCAGGCCATGGCCCGTGCGGTGCAGTCGGTGGAAGCCATTCAGCAAGGCGCGCGGCGCATGAGCGAAATCATTGGCGTGATCGATGGCATCGCCTTTCAAACCAATATCCTGGCGCTCAATGCTGCAGTCGAGGCGGCCCGGGCCGGTGAGCAGGGCCGAGGGTTTGCCGTGGTGGCATCCGAGGTTCGCATGCTGGCGCAGCGTTCCGGCGAGGCAGCGCGCGAGATTCGCGATCTGATCCAGACGTCGGTGGGGCAGGTCGAATCCAGCGCGAACCTGATCCGCTCTGCAGGCGATGGCATTTCGGCGATGGCTGGAGGCATCCACAGCGTGGCCGCCAGCATGGGCGAGATCGCCAGTTCCAGCAACGAGCAGAGCACGGGCCTCAAAGAAATCAGCGGCGCGGTGCAGCAGCTTGACCAGATCACACAGGACAACGCCCAGATGGTGGGGCTGGCCGTGCAGCAGGCCGAGGCCCTGGAGCAGCGAGCCAGCACGTTGAACCGCGCGGTGGCCGCATTCCGGTTGCAACAGGGCACCGCGGAAGAAGCGGTGGCCCTGGTGCGCAAGGCGGTCGAATTGCACCGCTCCACATCCCGAGAACAGTTTTTGGGTCGCATTACCGACAAGGCGGGCGGTTTTCATGACCGCGATATGTATGTGTTCGTGCTCGACGAAACCGGTCGCTACCTGGCATTTGGTGGCAACCCCTCCAAGGTGGGCACCCGTGTGCAGGACATTCCGGGGATCGCAGGCGATCAACTGGTGCACGACATCGTGGCGCAGGCGCAGCATGGGCCTGGCTGGGTGGAATATGACATCACCAACCCTTCTACCTGCGTGGTGCAAACCAAGATGTCTTTTGTGAGCCAGGTGGATGCGGGATATGTGGGTTGCGGCGTCTACAAGACGCTTGCTGCGCGCTGAGAGGCACTAGGCAAGGCGCGGTACGCACAAGCCCCAAGCGCCCGCCAGCCCAACCGCTGGGCGTGCGTTGCGGGCTTGGCTGAAGGCTTAGCTGCGCGCCCGCAATTGCCTGGCGCGCTCCATGGCGGCGGCAATGGCGGCGCGGCGGGCCTCCGCAGCGTCTGTCGCCGGTGCAGCAGCGGCCGGCTCTTGTGTTGCGCTGGCAGGTTCCGGGTCGCTAAGCGTTGCTACGTCTTCATCCGCTTCTGGTGCTGTGCGCTCCAGCCGCAGGGTTCGGGCGGCATAACGTTGTCTGGCTTCGCCGGCTTGCTCTGCACTCCAGGCGGCCCAGCCGGTGCGTGAGCCTGTGGCGTTCTCCAGCTGAATGCAGTCGACCGGGCAGACCGGCACGCACAACTCGCAGCCGGTGCAATGTGATTCCATCACGGTGTGCATCAGCTTGTTGGCGCCCACGATGGCATCGGTGGGGCAGGCCTTGATGCACAACGTGCAGCCTATGCACCAGTTTTCATCAATGACCGCGACGGCGCGCGGCGACTCGACGCCGTGTTCTGGGTTGAGCGCCACTACGGGCAGGCCGGTGATGGCCGACAGCCGCGCGACGCCTTCAGCACCGCCGGGGGGGCACTGGTTGATGCCTGCTTCGCCAGCCGCGACAGCGCGCGCGTAGGCCGCGCAATCGGGGTAGCCGCAGCGGGTGCACTGCGTTTGCGGTAGGGCTGCGTCGATCCGACGCGCCAAATCGCTCATCGGGGTGCCCACCCTGGCGGGCACGGCAGGGCTCAAGCCTTGCGCGCCGAGGATCGGCGCGGGCGCTGCGCAGGGCTGGCTGACACGTTGGCCGTAGCCATGGTGTCTGTGTCCGATGGAGCCACCTCGGCAGCAGCGCCCGATTTACCAGCAGCTGCCGGTTTCAAGCCTGCCTGGTGTTCCAGAATGAAGGCCTTCACCTGCGGGTACACCAGTTCGCGCCAGCGGCGGCCACTGAAGATGCCGTAGTGCCCGGCACCCTTGGCTTCCAGGTGGCGCTGTTCCTTGCTCACAATGCCGGTGCACAGGTCGTGGGCAGCCTTGGTTTGGCCCGAGCCTGAAATATCGTCCAGTTCACCTTCCACGGTGAACAGCGCCGTGGTGGTGATGTCCTGGGGGCGCACGCGCTCGATCTTGCCTTCGGGCGAGCGCACATCCCAGGTGCCGTGCACCAGCTTGTATTCCTGGAACACTGTCTGGATGGTTTCCAGGTAGTAGTCGGCGTCCATGTCGAGCACCGCGTTGTACTCGTCGTAGAACTTGCGGTGGGCTTCGGCGCTGGCGTCGTCGCCCTTGATCAGGTTCTTGAAATAGTCATAGTGGCTGGTGGCGTGCCGGTCAGGGTTCATCGCCACAAAGCCCGTGTGCTGCAGGAAACCAGGGTACACACGCCGGCCAGCGCCGGGGAAGTTGTCTGGCACGCGGTAGATCACATTGTTTTCAAACCACTCATAGCTGCGGTTCATGGCCAGGTTGTTCACGGCCGTGGGCGATCTGCGGGCGTCAATCGGGCCGCCCATCATGGTCATGGTCAGCGGGGTGGTTTCACCACGGCTGGCCATCAACGACACCGCTGCCAGCACCGGCACCGTGGGTTGGCATACGCTGATGACGTGGCAGTTGCCGTACACGCCCTGCAGGTAGCGAATGAACTCCTGCACGTAGTTGATGTAGTCATCCAGGTGGAACTCACCTTCGGACAAGGGCACAAGGCGGGCGTTTTTCCAGTCGGTGATGTAGACCTTGTGGTCCTTGAGCATGGTGCGCACGGTGTCGCGCAGCAACGTGGCGTAGTGCCCGGAAAGCGGCGCCACGACCAGCACCACTGGCTGATTCTTGGTCTTGGTCAGCGTGGCGGGGTCGTCGGAAAAGCGCTTGAAACGGCGCAGTTCGCAAAAGGGCTTGTCCAGCTCCACCCGTTCATGGATGGCCACGCCCACGCCTTCCACTTCCACGCTGGGGATGTCAAAGGTGGGCTTTTCGTAGTCCTTGCCCAGCCGGTACAGCAGGTCGTACCCCGCAGACATACGCTGTGCCATCGGCATCTGGTTGAATGGCGACAGGGGGTTGCTGAACAATTTGGACGCAGCTTGCGCGAAGTCAGCAAAGGGCTCCATCAAGGAGCGCTGGGTTTCGTAAATCTGGTAGAGCATGGGGCGAAACTCCGTTATGTTGCAGTGCAATATAGCAGTACTCCGTAACGAAAGAATGGAGTAGAACCACCAATCTGTAGTCGCCTTGGAGACAGGTTGGGTGCGTTCGAAGGCACTGGCTTTGGCATCTCAAAGCCTTTGAAAACAGCTGATTTGCTATCAATTGAATAGCTGCTGGCGCTTGCTCGAAGGGCGTTAGAGCTGATTTTTACTCTATTTTCTGCCAGTGCCGCACAGGCGGTTCGGCACCTCGGCCAGAAGTCCATCAAACCTGGTTTTCTGCCAGCCAGGCTTCAAAGGCCTGGCGGGCCACGTTGCGCAGCGCGGTACGGAACAGCTTTTTGTCCCCCAGGTACAGGCAATGCCGAATCACGGTGAAGGGGTTGAAGGACGCGTCAGGGTTTTGTTCCTCAAAGTGCAGCTTGTACTTCTTGACCGTGCCAATCGTGTGGCGCAACAGCTCATTGAGCTGGGCGCGTGTCATGCCCGGCTGCCACTGGTGAATATCGGCCACAAAGCTGTCTACCTTGGAAGGCTCGAACTCGAAGTCCTTGAAAAAGTGGTTTGCAATCTTGAGGAAGGTGAACGCATTGAGCTCGCTGCCCAGGCTGGGGGATTTGGTGGGCTCCAGCGGATCGGTCAGCGTTTCTGGTGCGGGCTCGGCGGTTTCGTCCGGGGCCTTGAGCAGCTCGGCAGCGGTGGCGTCGCGAATCTGCAAAAACTCCCGGTCAGCCAGCTCGAACAGGGCAGACAGCACATTGATACGGCGTTTGAGCTGCCCGGGAATGGATTTCTTGTACTTGATCTTGTGGTCCAGCACGCTCCACGAATCCTGGATGATGGTGCGGATCTGCAGCTCAAAAGGCCATGGGGCTTCTGCTGCGTGTTCGGGCGTCGCCCGTTGCACATTGTTCCAGCGCAGGTCCAGGTGCAGGCCTTTGTAGCCAAATTCCGCTTCGGTGGACTCAACGGCTGCCACCTTGTCGGTCACTTCAATCACATCAAAGTGCGATTGCAGGAGGTGGGCCACCTTCTCGATTTCGTCTTCGTACAGGCAGACCACGCGCACACCGATCAGGTCCGTGATCCAGTGCTGGATCTCGTAGGGCGTGTTGCGCTCTTCCAGGGCTGCGCGGTATTTGCGGCGGAATTTGCGAATGCACTCTTCCACGTCCTTGACGCGGCCCTCGACCTTGGAGATCTCCAGCCCCGGTGCAGCCTCTACCAGTGCCCGAACCGTGCTCACGACCCGCGCGCACGCGGCTTGCAGTTGCGTAAGGTGGTCGGCGTAGAAGTGGCGGAACTGGGTTTCTTCCAGCTCCAGGGGGATCTGGGCCATGGGTGTTTACAGGGTAGTGCAGCTGGGGATTTGCCGCCCGAGGGGGCGGTACCAGGCGTGGATTGTCCACCACACCCCAGGTGTCAGGCGCAGAAAAAGGTGTTGTGCGGGCGCCGTCACGGGGCTTGAAAATCGTTAAAAAGCATGTCGCACACCGTTTCCCCCGTTGATAATGGCCCTCGCTCGTGTGCCACCCGTGGGGTGGGCACGCCCTGAATGCACGATGTCTGTCCCTGACGTTCCTTCCGCACCGCCAGCATCTGCCGGACTGTTACAGCGCCGGTGGGGATGGCTGTTGGCGCCCGTTCTGTCGCTGGTGATGCTCAGCCTCACGTTCGCCCACTGGCGCAGTGAAGAACGGGCGAGCAGCGAGCGGCGCGAAATTGACCTGCGGGTGGCTGCAGATCGCATGGCCTACAACCTGGCAGACCGCATGGCGTCGTACGAGCTGGTACTGCGCGGTTTGCGGGGGTACTTCGAAGGCTCGGAACGCATTGACCGCGAGGAGTTTCAGACCTACGTGAGCTCTTTGCAGCTGCAAGAGGTACGGCCGGGCCTGCGGGGCATTTCACTGATTCTCAAGTTATCGCAGGGGGAGCTGCCCGCGCACATCCAGGACATGCGCCAGCGCGGCTTTTCTGACTACACCGTCCGCCCACCCGGGGTGCGGCCCCTGTATGCGGCCGTGACGCACATTGAACCCCTGGATGCTGACAACCAGCGTGCGCTGGGGCTGGATGCCTACGCCATCCCAACGGCCCGAGATGCCCTGGAGCGTGCTGCCGACACAGGTGTGCTGGCAGTATCGGGAATGCTGGCCCTGGAGCAAGACACTTCTGCCGCACCCTAGGGACTGGTGATGTACCTGCCTATCTATGCCAAGGGTGCTGCGCCGGAAAGCGCCGAGCAGCGCCGCAACGCTTTGCGCGGCTGGGTGTCGGCCCCGTTTTACATGGCCGATGTCATCGCCGGGCTTGCGCGCGAATTTGAACCTGACATTGCCCTGGATGTCATCGACGGCTCAGCGCCTGAAGGCCTGCAGCAGCTCTTTACCGACTCGCGCGTGCAGTCAGGTAGCACTCCGCGCCAGCTGTTTCGCCAAGTGCAGTTTGGTGGCCGCACCTGGACGTTGCGCATGAGCCCGCTGCCAGTTTTTGAAGACCGCTACGAGTACGAAACGCACCATATCTCCGCGCTGTTCGGGGTGGTGTTCAGCATTGTGATGGGCTGGTTTGCGTGGTTGCTGGCCACTGGCCGCACCCGGGCCGAAGCGCTGGCTTACCGCATGACCGCGGAGCTGCGCGGCACGCGCGACGAACTGGCCAGCACCCTCAACGCCATTCCCGATCTGTTGATGGAAATCGACGAGGAAGGCCGCATTCTTCACTGTCGCAGTGGCCACCTGGCACCGCTGGCCGAGGTGGCAGACAGTTTTGTGGGCCAGCGGCTGCAAGACATCGTGGCGCCGGAAGCCGTTGCGGGCTGCCGTGCCACGCTGCAGGCGGCCAGCGCCACAGGGTATTCGGCAGGGCACCAGTTCGAGTTGCGCCTGAAGGGGCGCCCGTACTGGTTTGAGCTCTCGATTGCCAGAAAGTCCGGGCCCAGCGAGTCGATCCAGAGCTTCATCGCGCTGTCGCGGGACATCACCGAGCGCAAGCAGGCCGAGGCGCGCTCGCACCATCTGGCGTATTTCGACGCGCTCACGCAGTTGCCCAACCGCCGCATGCTGCTCGACCGCACAGAGCAAGCGGTGGCCGGTGCCCGCAAGTCGGGGCAAATCGGCGCCTTGCTGTTTGTGGATCTGGACAACTTCAAGCAAATCAACGACGCACGCGGCCATGCCGTGGGCGACATCATGCTCAAGCAGGTCGCGCAGCGCCTGCTGGATTTGCAGCGCCCGGGGGACACCGTGGCCCGCCTTGGGGGCGATGAATTTGTGATGCTGATTGGCCAGCTGGGGCTGGACATGGAGAGCGCGGGGCGTACTGCGCTGCTGGCGGCTGAAGCCATCCGCACCGCGCTGGATGTGCCCTACAACATCCAGAACCACCACTACAGCAACACCTGCAGCATCGGCATTACGCTGTTCCCCAAGCAGCAGGAAGGTGCCGAAGACCTGCTGCGCGAGGCCGACACGGCCATGTACCGCGCCAAGGATATGGGGCGCAACCGCATCCGTTTCTATGAAGCGGCCATGCAGGCCGATGTGCAGGAGCGCCTGGCGCTGGAGCAGGATCTCAAAAAAGCCAGCGCCGAGGGCCAGCTGGCCGTGTTCGTGCAGTCGCAAGTGGATGCGCGCGGCGCAGTGGTGGGCGGCGAGTTGCTGATGCGCTGGAACCACCCCGAGCGTGGCAACGTGCCACCCAGCCGCTTCATCCCGGTGGCCGAAGCGTCGGGCCTTATCCTGCGCATGGGCGACTGGATGATTGGCCAGGCCTGCGAGGCCTTGGCCCAGCTGCAGGCGCAGGGGCTGGAATACACCATCTCGGTCAACGTGAGCGAGCGCCAGTTCAGGCAAGAAGATTTTGTGGAGCGCATCCGCAACGTGCTCTCGGCCACCGGAGCGAAGGCAGAGTTGCTGATTCTGGAAGTGACCGAGAGTCTGCTGATTGAAAACCTCAGTGACACCATCGCCCGCATGACCGAGCTGGTGCACCTGGGCGTGCGCTTCTCCATTGATGACTTTGGCACCGGCTATTCCAGCCTGGCCTACCTCAAGCGCCTGCCGCTGTACGAGCTGAAAATTGACAAGAGCTTTGTGCAGGACGCACCGGACGACCCGAGCGACACGGCCATCGTGCAGTCCATCCTGGCGGTGGCCAACCACCTCAAGCTGCGCGTGGTGGCCGAAGGGGTGGAGACGCAGGCCCAGGCAGATTTCCTCATCCAGAACCATTGCGAATGCCTTCAGGGCTACCTCTACAGCCGCCCGCAACCGCTACAGGGCTGGTTGAGTGCGCAAATTGCTGCCGCTGGGCCTCGTTGAGCCTGCTTGTCGTGTCGGTGCACAAGGCCCAGCCTTCTGCAGCACCCAGCATTACCCCTTGCTACCACTTGCCGTACGGCGCCGCCCATGACCGAAGAACTCCGCACCGTTGACGCCGCTTTGCTGAGCCATCTGCAAACCTGGCAGGGCAGGGCCGAAACCCTGCACGACACCATCACCAGTGCCCCCGTCAGCGGCCTGTCGGCCACGCTGGACCGGGAAGACCCCGCTCCTGTGCCCGGCACTGCGCTGCCGCCGTTGTGGCACTGGCTCTATTTTTTGCCCCAGGTGCGCCAAAGCGGTCTCGGGCCCGACGGCCACCCGGCGCGCGGCGGCTTTCTGCCCCCGGTGCCGCTGCCGCGCCGCATGTGGGCTGGCGGGCGTTTGCGGTGGGAAGAGCACAACCCCCTGTTGGTGGGCGATGCGGTGCAGCGCACCTCGCGCATCGAATCCATCACGCACAAGGCGGGCCGCACGGGCGATTTGGTGTTTGTGCTGGTCAAGCACGAGATTTCCAACGCCAGGGGTCTTGCGCTGACCGAAGAGCACGATATCGTCTACCGTGCTGCACCCCAGCCGGGTGACCCGGTGCCAGCGCCGATCGCTGCGGAAACCGGCGCGCCCTGGCAGCGCAGCATCACGCCTGACGATGTGCTGCTGTTCCGCTATTCCGCGCTCACCTTCAATGGCCACCGCATCCACTACGACCGGCGCTACGTCACGGAAGTCGAGGGCTATCCAGGCCTCATCGTGCACGGGCCGCTGATTGCCACGCTGCTCATCGACCTACTGCGCCGCCAGTGCCCCAGCGCCCGCGTGAAGGGTTTTCACTTCAAAGCCGTGCGGCCCACGTTTGACCTGCACCCGTTTGGCTTGAACGGCGCGCCATCGGCGGATGGGAAATCTGTGCTCCTCTGGAGCAATGACCATGAAGGCTGGCTCACCCTGCAGGGCACGGCCGAGCTTTTTTGAGTTTCGTCTGGTGCAAGCCCAGGATACGGGTCACCCGGCTGGCGTGTTGCAGGCGATTCACGCCACTGTCTGCGTGAACCCCATGGCTTGCCTCGGCCACCACTGGGGTTCGCTGCTGCAAGGCGAGGGGGGATTGGTTTGCTATTGAATCAATAGCTGCTGCCGCTGATGGCGTTTGGCCTGGATGCCGATTGAGCTTCAATTCTGGCGAAAAATCACCCCATCCGTCAGCGCCTTTTGCGCAGAGGGAATCAAGGCCAAATCAGGCTGCAGCGCTTGCCACGCAAGCGCCGGCAGCTATGCTTTTTGAAGTGATTGGCCTTAAAGGCCCAGGCGTTTGCGGATCGGCGCGGTCGGTGGATGTGACTCCCTGCCGACCAGCGCTCGCTGCCTCAATGTTCCTGATGGTTTGCCAACGACTCGGCCACGGCCTGCTGTGCCAGGTGGTACACCTCGCGGGCGGGGCGGTCTTTGAGCAGGTGGTTGCTCCACACCTGCCGCCAGATGCGTGCACCGGCCAGGCTGTGGCGCAGGCCCAGCATGTGGCGTGCAATGTGCGCCCAGGGCGTGCCGTACTGGGCGGCTTCGCGCTCCATGTACTCCACCATCGCCAGTTCCACCTCTTCACGTGTCAGGGGGCAGGGCACACCACCTTGTTCGCCGTAGTAGAGCGCGTCCCAGCGTGCCAGCCACCAGGGGTTGTGGTACGCCTCGCGGCCCACCATCACGCCGTCCAGGTGCTCCAGCTGTTCCTGCACCGCCTCGTCGGTGGTGAAGCCGCCGTTGATGGCGAAAGTGAACTGCGGAAAGTCGGCCTTCAACTGGCGCACCACCTCGTAGCGCAGGGGCGGAATGTCGCGGTTTTCCTTCGGGCTCAGGCCCTGCAGCCAGGCATTGCGCGCGTGCACGATGAACACGGTGCAACCCGCATCCGCCACGGTGCCAACAAAGTCGCGCACAAAGCTGTAGCTTTCGTCCTTGTCGATGCCAATGCGGTGCTTCACCGTCACGGGCACATCCACCACGTCGCGCATGGCTTTCACGCAGTCGGCCACCAGTTGGGGCGCCTTCATCAGGCTGGCGCCAAAGGCACCGCGCTGCACGCGGTCGCTGGGGCAGCCGCAGTTCAGGTTGATTTCGTCATAGCCCCACTGGGCGCCCAGCCTCGCAGCCTGGGCCAGGTTGGCGGGCTCGCTGCCGCCCAGCTGCAAGGCGACAGGGTGCTCTTCGGCATTGAAGCGCAGGTGGCGCTCTGTGCCCCCATGGATGATGGCGCCTGCGTTCACCATTTCGGTGTACAGCAGGGTGTGCCGTGTCAGCAGGCGGTGAAAGTAGCGGCAATGCCTATCAGTCCAGTCCATCATCGGGGCGATGGACATACGCCAGGGGCTTGTGGGGGAGGGCACGGGTTGTAGGGTAAGGAAAAGGGTCGGCGGGGCAAGCGGCTGGCATGGGCCTGCGGCCTTGCGGGGGTGGGATTATCCCATTGGCGTCCTGACCGCGTCGTGTGGCTGGCTCGCCCACCACGCAGCCTGGGGCGATGGGGTGGGCTTTATCTGATAGCGGGCATGCCCAGGGTTCATTTTTTGCATTTTTTACTGAGGCTCCCTGATTTTTCGGCAAAATGTAGCGAAAGGTTTCTGTCGCTTTTCTCGCCCCTGTTCTGGCGTATTCCTCGCCCCCTTCCCATGCACCGCACCATTTTTGACACACCGGTGGTCAACACCTTCCTGCGCGCGTTTTCGCGAATCACTTTGCGCCTGACGGGGTGGACGGTGGAGGGCCAGTTGCCCGACGAGGCGACCAAGAGCGTGCTGATTGCCGCACCCCACACCAGCAACTGGGATTTGCCATACACGCTGATGCTGGCCTTTGTGCTGCGCCTGCGCGTGTACTGGATGGGCAAGCACAGCCTGTTCAAAGGCTCGCTGGGGCCGGTGATGCGCTGGCTGGGGGGCATTCCGGTGAAACGTGAGCAGGCCAACAACCTGGTGGCCTCGTCGGCAGAGGCCATGCGCCTGGCCACCGGGCCCATGCAGCTGATCGTGCCGCCAGAGGGCACGCGCGGCAAAACCAAGCGCTGGAAAACGGGCTTTTATTTCATTGCCCAGCAGGCGGGTGTGCCCATCGTGCTGGCGTTTGTCGATTACGGCCGCAAGGTAGGGGGCCTGGGGCCGGTGTTTGAGCCCACTGGCGACCTGGAGCTGGACATGGCCGCCATCAAGGCTTTCTACGCCCCCATTCGCGGCAAGAACCCGACACAGTTCGAGGTGTGAGTCGGTTTGGCATCAAAACAGGCTCTAACGCCCGAAAGATAGGCGCAGGCAGCTCCTTTTTCAGGAGTAAATTGTTCGCACTCCGTCTTACCCATCCACACTGCGCCGGTCGATTTTGCGGCTGAGCACGATGCTGGTCTGGGTTTGGTGCACCCCTTCGAGCTGGCCCACCTGATCGAGCAGGCGGTCCAGCTGCTCATGGCTGGTGCAGCGCAAGAACACCAGGTAGTCGAACGGCCCGCTCACGGCCGATACCTCTTCCACCTCGGGCATCGCGCCCAGCGCCCGCAGCACGGCGGGGCCCGCCTTGGGCATCACGCTCAGGCTGCACCAGGCGCGCACGGTGCTGGCGTCCAGCCGCGCGCCCAGGCGCACCCCGTAACCCGCCACCACGCCCGACCGTTCCAGCCGCGCAATGCGGGCTACCACCGTGGTGCGGGCCAGGCCCAGCTTGCGCGCCAGCAGGGCCGTGCCTTCCCGGGCGTTGGTCTGCAGCAGGCTGAGCAATTGGCGGTCAATATCGTCCAGAGTGGTGTTCATGGCAGGGCGCAGAAGGCTGGTTTAGTCGTATCGATGCAAGCATTCGACGTTTCGGTAGATATTAGCTCTGCTTTCGACGATTTGCTCACTACACATTGACAGAGCCCTTGCCTACGATGGCGGCACCGAATCGACACCGTGCCTGCCATACCTACAAGGAGACTTCACATGACCACCCAACACCCCGCCCATGCCTCTGCCGACCTGGATGTCACCATTCTCGGCGCGGGCCACATCGGCTTTGCCATAGCCTTGCTGCTCAAACAGGCCGGTGGCTACCGCCTGACGGTGGCCGACCGGGACCCGTCGCGCCTGGCCGAGGCAGCAGCCCTGGGTGTGCACACCCAGTTGCTGTCAGACGAGCCCAGCCTGCAAGCGGCGGTGCAGGGCCGCTTTGCTGTCCTCAATGCCCTGCCGTACCACCGCGCGGTGGCGGTGGCCACGCTGTGTGTGCAGGCAGGCTTGCATTACTTTGACTTGACGGAAGACGTGCAAAGCACCCACGCCATCCGCCGCCTGGCGGTGGAGGGCAAGGCGGGCGGTGCGGCGCAAAGTGTGCTGATGCCCCAGTGCGGGCTGGCCCCTGGGTTCATCGGCATCGTGGGGCAAGACCTGGCTTCGCGCTTTGACACGCTGCACACGCTGCGCATGCGCGTGGGTGCCTTGCCGCGCTACCCCCAGGGCGCCCTGCGCTACAACCTGACTTGGAACACTGAAGGGCTGATCAACGAGTACTGCAACCCCTGCGAAGCCATTGTGGACGGCGTGCGCACCACGGTGCCCGCACTGGAAGGGTTGGAAACCTTTGCCCTGGATGGTGTGGAATATGAGGCCTTCAACACCTCGGGCGGGCTGGGCACGCTCACCGAAACCCTGGCGGGCAAGGCCCGGCAGGTGGATTACCAGTCCATTCGCTACCCCGGTCACTGCGCCATCTTGAAACTGCTGCTGAATGACCTGCGCCTGCGCGACCGGCGCGACTTGCTCAAAGACCTGCTGGAAACCGCCATTCCGACCACCGACCAGGACGTGATCGTGGTGTTTGCCACCGCATCCGGGCTGCGCGGCGGGCGGCTGGTGCAGCATTCGTATTCAGCACGCATCGTGGGCGCGCCCGTGGCAGGCCACACGCTCAGCGCCATCCAGCTGACCACGGCGGCAGGCATTTGCACGGAGCTGGACCTGGTGGCCCAGGGCCGTTTGCCGCAAAAAGGGTTTGTGGGGCAGGAAGCCGTGCCGCTGGCCGACTTTTTGGACAACCGTTTTGGCGTGGCCTACGCCGGGGGCGCGGTGGCGGTGGTGGCTTAACGCGGCGGTGTGCCTCCGCCACTTGGAACAGGTTTCTAGGTGGCGGCTTGCAGCCCCTGCGCGAAGTGCGCCTGCATGGCGCGCCGCGTGCCTTCGGGGTCGCGCGAGAGCATGGCGTCCAGAATGGCGCGGTGCTCGTTCAGCGAATCTTCAATCCGCCCTTGCTTGAACAGCGAGTTGTGGCGGTTGAGCTTCATTACCTTGCGCAGGTCGGCCACCATCTGGCTGCGCCAGCGGTTGTCGGCCATGTCGAGCAAGGCCATGTGAAAACGCTCGTTCACTGAGAAGAAGGCTTCCCGGTTGCCAGCAGCCGATTCCAGCTCAGTGTGCAAATCGCGCAGGGTTTGCTGCTGCTCGGGTGTGGCGCGCTCGGCCACCACGCCTGCGGCGTCGCTCTCCAGCAGGCTGAGCAGGTGGTACACGTCGCGCAGGTCTTTCTCGCTCATCTCCGTCACATAGGCGCCACGGCGCACCTTCATCGTGACGAGGCCTTCGGCGGCCAGCACCTTCAACGCCTCGCGCAGCGGCGTGCGGCTGATGCCGAATTCTTCCGCAATCTTGAGTTCGTCAATCCAGCTGCCAGGTTCCAGCTCGCGGCGGAAGATGCGCTGGCGCAATTGCTCGGCAACTTCTTCGTACAGGGCTTTGGGCGTGAGGGTAATAGCTGACATGGGCCGGATTGTAAGCTGCGCGGAATATTTTGAATGAATAATTATGAATGATGTAAACTGCCCGCCACGTCGGTGCCCACCGAGCGTCGCGTGCGACGACCCCCAACGCCATCTTCGGAGAAGCTTTCGCCATGAGTGACACCCCCCAGAACAACGCCCCCGAGTTCGCACCTGCCTCGCTAGAGGCCTGGGCCAAGGCAGCGGCCAAATCGGCCCCCGGTGGCGATGTCAATGCGCTGAACTGGGTCACTCCCGATGGCATCACCGTCAAACCGCTCTACACCGCGGCAGACACCAAAGACCTGCCTTACGCCGACACGCTGCCCGGTTTCGAGCCCTTCCTGCGCGGCCCGCAGGCCACCATGTATGCAGTGCGCCCCTGGACCATCCGCCAGTACGCAGGCTTTTCGACCGCCGAAGAATCCAACGCCTTCTACCGCAAGGCCCTGGCTGCGGGCGGGCAGGGCGTGTCGGTCGCGTTTGACCTGGCTACCCACCGTGGCTATGACTCTGACCACCCCCGCGTGACGGGCGATGTGGGCAAGGCGGGTGTAGCGATTGACTCGGTGGAGGACATGAAGATCCTCTTCAACGAGATTCCGCTCGACAAGGTGTCGGTCTCCATGACCATGAACGGCGCCGTGCTGCCCGTGCTAGCCGGCTACGTGGTGGCAGCGGAAGAGCAGGGCGTGAGCCAGGACAAGCTCTCCGGAACCATTCAGAACGACATTCTGAAAGAGTTCATGGTGCGCAACACCTACATCT